>CANHMJ010000033.1 GCA_947461805.1 Burkholderiaceae bacterium | reverse complement strand
TCTAGGTGCGGCTGTATTCCAAGGCGAGTAACTTCAACTTCTGGGAGTTCTGGCATAGGTGAATTGTAGATTCGGAGATTAGAATGTGCTTATGACCCATTTCATGCATCTGCACCTCGCCCTAGCCCCGTTGCTGGCTCGTAAGATTGCCGTTTTGTTCCTGGCTAGTGCATGCCTCAGTTGGGTCTCATTGGCCCATAGCGCCCAAGGCGCTAGTGGTGAACAGGTTTTTGAGATCTTAGCCTCTGAAATTGCCCTCCAGCGGGGTGAACCCGCGCTAGCCTACCAAACCTACCTTAGCCTCGCCCGGCAAACCGGCGATCCACAGCTGGCCCAGCGTGCTATGGAGATTGCCATTGCAGCCAATGCCCCTGAGCTTGCTCTCGATGCGGCTACCGTATGGGACAGGCTCGCTCCCGCAGCCGATACAAAGCCAAAAGAGGTGCTGGTTACTTTATTGATGCTGAATCAACGCTGGTCCGATTCTGTCAAGCCCGCGGTTGCGCTGTTACAAAAACAAAATGCCGAGAGCCAAGAGCGTAGCTTGAAACAGTTGCAACCAATCCTGGGGCGCGCAGTGGATGAGGCTGCAGCAATGCGCGCCTACTTTGACATTATTTCTGCACTGAAGCCGCTGCCCACGGACTCCGCGATTATGTATACCTATGCGATGGCAGCTGAAAAAGCGGGTCGCTTTGATGTGATGGAATCTACCCTCCGGCAAATTCTGAAAAAAACGCCGAATGATGCCAATTCACTGAATGCCCTGGGCTACTCGTTGGCCGATCGAAAGCAAAATCTGCCAGAAGCCTTTGCCCTGATTACGAAGGCACACAATCTGGCACCGCAAGATGCCTTTATTTTAGATAGCCTCGGCTGGGTTAATTTCCGCATGGGCAAACTGGAGCTGGCACGCGACCAGCTCATTCAGGCGGCCAAGATGAAGCCGGAAGCAGAAATATCAGCGCATTTAGGTGAGGTGTATTGGGCTATCGGTAATCTGAATGCGGCTGAAAGCACATGGCGTGATGCCGAAAGAATGGATGCAAACAATGCAACCTTGCGTGAAACCTTAAAACGCTTTAAGCCTAACTGGGTGATGCCCAATCAGTCCACTAAGATTGTTTGGGATGGCCGTTTTTCAATCCGCATGAATGGCGGTGCTGACCGGCCCGCAGAGGGCGGCTCTGGTGGTTTCACCCTCAGCCAAGATGTGCTTAACGATACTTTGGAGATTCGAAATCCAGTCGGTGGTTCGATTGCAAAAATTACCATTACTCCGGGTGAAGCAGTATTAGAGCGCGGCGGTAAGATAAGCAAAGCGATTGATGCAGACACCCTAATTCAGTCTGCATTAGGGCTTCCTTTGCCTGCACGCGGTTTGTCCGACTGGTTGCGCGGCCAAGTCAGGCCTGGCAGTCCAGCCAGTCTAGAGCGCAGTCCCAGCGGTATTGTTTCGAAAATCAGTCAAGATGGATGGAATTTATCTTACGTGTGGGGCGAGTCCAGCAGCAAGCTAGAAAAACTGAATATGATCCGAAACACAAAAACAGGGCCAATTGATATCCGCCTTGTTTTTGATCAAATTGATGACTGATAAGCTTACCCTCTTAGCGCCCGCCAAACTGAATTTGTTTCTGCACATTGTTGGCCGCAGGAACGATGGCTATCACCTGCTGCAATCCGCTTTTCAGTTAATCGACTGGTGCGATACCGTCATCCTTACTCGCACCAACACAAGTCGCATTACCCGCATCAACCCCGTTCCCGGCATTGCTGAAGGCGATGACTTGGTGGTCCGTGCGGCAGCCTTGCTACAACGCGAATGCAATGTGGCCATGGGCGTTGAAATCACCCTTAACAAAGTATTGCCGGTCGGAGCCGGTCTGGGCGGAGGGTCATCCGATGCAGCCTCCACCTTAATCGGCCTCAATACCCTCTGGAACCTTGGCCTTTCTCGCTCAGAGCTGATGGCGCTGGGTCTGCAATTGGGCGCCGATGTGCCTTTCTTTATCCACGGGAGCAATGCCTTCGTGGAAGGAATTGGCGAGGTAATTCAGGCGATTACCCTGCCAGAGCAAGGCTTTATCGTCATTTTCCCCAATCGCGCCATTGCTACCAAAGCGCTTTTTGAGCACCCTGAATTGACCCGAGATCACGCCCCGATTACAATGGATCGCTTTCTTGCATCTCAACTACCTCACCAGGCATATACCAATGACTGTCAAGCGGTAGCGATGCAGATTTGTCCTGAAGTAAGGGATGCAATAGATTGGATCGCCAAGGCCCTGCCAAGCGCTAAGCCCCAAATGTCGGGCTCTGGTAGTAGCGTCTTTGCTGCGCTTCCGAGCCAGCTTGACGGTGCAAGCGCCTCAGCCCTATTGCAAAATCTACCTCGGGAGTGGATAGGCCGGATTGTCCGGGGGATAAATAAAAATCCCGCTTACAATTCGTTATCTTCAGATTGACACTGTAGGGGAATCGCCAAGCTGGTTAAGGCACTGGATTTTGATTCCAGCATGCGAAGGTTCGAATCCTTCTTCCCCTGCCACATTTTTTCTGAATAATGAGCCATGCGATATTCTGTCTAAAACTCCCCCAAACCTTCATAAGCCAAACTGCCATCATGAATTCTGAATTTTTGACTCTCTTTACTGGCAATGCAAACCCTGTTTTAGCAAACGCAGTAGCCAAAGAATTGAATCTTCCCATCGGCAAGGCTTTCGTCGGCCGTTTCTCGGACGGCGAGATTCAGGTCGAGATTCAAGAAAATGTGCGCGGTAAGAATGTCGTTGTTATTCAATCGACGTGCGCCCCCACAAACGATAATGTGATGGAGCTCATGATCATGATTGATGCTCTGAAACGGGCTTCTGCAAGCCGCATAACGGCAGTGATCCCTTACTTTGGTTATGCACGTCAAGACCGTCGCCCGCGTTCTGCGCGGGTTGCCATCTCGGCCCGGATTGTGGCCAATATGCTGCAATCGGTTGCCGGTATTGAGCGCGTCTTAACCATGGATCTCCATGCAGACCAAATTCAAGGCTTTTTTGATATCCCAGTTGATAACATTTATGCCTCTCCTGTGCTCCTTGCTGACCTGCAAAAGCAAAAAAGCAAAGACCTCATCATTGTTTCTCCGGATATTGGCGGCGTTGTTCGCGCCCGCGCAATGGCGAAACAGTTAGGCTGCGATTTAGCGATTATTGATAAACGCCGACCCAAAGCCAATGTATCTGAAGTAATGCACCTGATTGGCGAGGTAGAAGGCCGTCACTGCGTCATCATGGATGACATCATTGATACCGGCGGAACGCTCTGTAAGGCGGCAGAAGCCCTCAAAGAGCGCGGCGCCAAGGGAGTGACGGCGTACTGTACTCACGCCGTTTTGTCCGGCGGCGCAGTTGCCCGTATTGCTGCTTCACAATTGGATGAAATCGTGGTTACCGACACCATTCCCCTGACCGATGAAGCCTTGAAGATTAAGAAAATTCGCCAACTTAGCGTTGCTCCTATCTTGGCCGAAACCCTCTCCCGCATCACCAAGGGCGATTCGGTCATGTCGATGTTTGCGGAATAAGCTTAAAAACAGCACTTTTGGGCTGTTTAGTGCCTAAATAGGCCAAAAATACCAAGTTCACGCTATAATTGAAGGCTTTTCTGTTTGGTCGCGAACGGAAATTAACCTCAATTTGGGAGTCATCATGAAAATCGTAGCCTTTGAAAGAAGCGTACAGGGAACGGGTGCGAGCCGCCGCCTGCGCAACTCCGGTAAAACTCCGGGCATTATTTACGGTAGCAAAAACAAGCCTGAGGTCATCGAACTTGACCACAACGCTCTGTTCCACGCTTTGCGTAAAGAATCATTCCATTCGTCGATTTTGGACATTGAAGTGGGTGGCAAGTCACAAAAAGTTTTACTTCGTGACTATCAAATGCATCCATTTAAGCCCCTGGTCCTGCACATTGATTTTCAACGCGTTTCAGCGACTGAGAAAATCCATATGCGTATTCCATTGCACTTTACCCATGCAGAAGAATCCGCTGCAGTCAAACTCGGCGGCGCCATCATCAGCCACATTGCAAATGACATTGAAGTTACCTGCTTACCAGCTGATTTGCCAGAGTTCATTGAAGTGAACTTGAGCAACATTGAAGTGGGTCATTCAATTCACGCTAAAGACATAGCCTTACCTAAAGGTGTTTCTTTAGTTTTGCACGTAGAGCAAGAGAACCCAGTGCTGGTAAACGCCCGCGTACCAACCGTCAAGGCTGAGCCTGTGGAGGCTGCTGTTGCGGCGCCTGCAGCAGCTGCGGATGCGGCAAAAGAGAAGGATGCAAAAGCGTAATTCTGCTTTGGTATTCGATTCAGAAAGCCCGCTTCTGCGGGTTTTCTTTTTTGCATCTAATGCTATAAAAACTTTCCAGCCTCTAATACACTTTGGATCATGATCAGATTAATTGTTGGCCTTGGCAATCCGGGCAGTAAACACGAAACCGATCGGCATAACGCTGGATTTTGGTTTGTGTCTCTGCTGGCAAAGCAGGCTGGCGCGACGCTTGAGCAAGAAAAACGCTTTCATGGGAAGGTGGCAAAGGCACCGCTGTATGGACGCGATATATGGCTTTTGCAACCCGATACGTTTATGAATCTCAGCGGTCAATCAGTGGGTGCATTATGCCGTTTTCATCAGATTGCGCCAGACGAAGTCCTCGTTGTACACGATGAGCTTGACCTCAAGGCAGGGGTTGCGCGCCTAAAGTTTGCTGGTGGCACTGGTGGACACAATGGATTAAAAGACATTCAGGCTCACCTTTCTAGCGCAGATTACTGGCGCCTGCGGATTGGCATTGGCCACCCCCGTGATCTCCCTGGCCGCCTGATGGATGTCGCCGACTACGTTCTGCGTAAGCCGCTTTTGGAGGAGCAGATTCAGATCGATGCAGCCTTATCTCGCTCGCTGGATACGATGCCGTTGTTTTTAAAAGGCGATACCGCAACTGCGGTGAAGGACCTGCATTCCAGCTGTTAACAGCTGACGTCAGTCTTTTACGCTGCCTTGGATGCCGTTAGGCGCTGGTACTTTTGCATCAGATCATCATGTGTTTCAACATAATCAGGATGCAGTGGAATGCAGTCAACGGGGCAGACTTGGCGGCATTGCGGGGCATCAAAATGACCTACGCATTCCGTGCACTTGTTGGGGTCAATCTGGTAAATCTCAATCCCCATAAAAATCGCATCGTTAGGGCACTCAGGTTCACAGACGTCGCAATTGATGCATTCGTCGGTAATCAATAAGGCCATGGGCTTATTTGCCTTCGCGCTTCATAGCAGCCGTTTTCTGTCCCAGCCATTTTTCAACCGATGGAAAAACAAACTTACTCACGTCACCGCCCATGGTGGCGATTTCACGCACAAAGGTACCCGAGATAAACTGATACTGATCCGATGGCGTTAAGAATAAGGTCTCGACATCGGGCAAGAGGTAGCGATTCATGCCGGCCATTTGAAACTCATACTCAAAATCGGAGACTGCCCGCAAACCGCGCACAATCACACGTGCCTGATGCTCGCGAGCAAAGTCTTTCAAGAGGCCTGTAAACCCGGCAATCTTGACGTTGGGATAGTGTCCGAGGACTTCTTTCGCAATCGCAATGCGCTCCTCTAAATCAAAAAATGGGCGCTTGCTGCGGCTATCGGCTACGCCCACAATCACCTGACTAAAAATACTGGAAGCGCGACGCACTAAATCCTCGTGGCCACGCGTTAAGGGATCAAATGTTCCAGGGTAAACAGCAATCGTCATACATTCATCTTTCGCTCTAACTGCAGATAGCCAAAGTTTAGTCCCTTCTGAGCTGAAATAGGAGTGCTTTTACTTGGCCTGCTGTCATTTCTTTGCAGCATTCCCATTGAGGCATAAGGCTGTTTAGCTCAGCCAAATCGCAACCAACGGCGGTCTCCACGTAGATTTGGCCGCCGTTGCTGCCATCGCAGACGCGCCCCGCCTCCTGAGCGGAGGACTCCAGAGCAACGTGATCGTCAAATGGGGGATCCAAAAAAACCAGGTCCCATGACGCATTCGCCTGCCTTTTTAGAAAAGCTACGCCATCGCCTTGTACCAAGTCAATTGAAGTCTTAACGGGAAATGATTGCAGATCGCTTAAGTTCGACCGCAAATTTGCAAAGGCCGTTTTATCGCGCTCGATTAAGGTAACCGCACCTGCCCCCCGCGATGCCGCCTCAAAGCCAAGGGCTCCGGCTCCGGCGAAGGCATCCAAACATCGCCGGCCATCTAAACTTTGACCCAACCAATTAAAAAGGGTTTCCCGAACCCGATCGGTAGTCGGGCGTAATCCAGGGGCATCAATCACTTTGATTAAACGACTACGCCAAACCCCACCGATAATGCGAATTTTTTTGGACTGCATCGACTGCGGCATTACTTACTTATTAATCCCAACCACGACAATTTGCATTCGGTTCATATCCAAATGCCGCTGAAAGGCAGCACGTATTTGGTTGTGCGTTACTGCCTCAACCTGCTTGGTCCACGTTTCCATGGTGTCGAGGGGCAAGTCATTCCACGTAATGCCAGATAAGTTATCCAGTAGCTTTCGATTACTATCGAGTCGCAATGGATAGCCATTAATTAAATTGGATTTAGCTGCCAGCAATTCTTCTTCGCTTGGACCATCTGCAATAAATTGGCTAATCGTTTTCTGCATTACTTCCAAACCTAAAATGGCTTGGTCTTTTTTCGTTTGCATGCCTGCTTCAAAAAATCCCGCATCCTTACCAGGCGCAAAATAGCTATTGATGCTGTAAGCAAGACCACGCTTTTCTCGAACCTCAGCCATCAAACGGGATACAAATCCGCCACCACCCAAAACGTAATTTCCAACCAGCAGTGGGAAAAAATCAGGATTGTTGCGCGTAATGGCCGTCATGCCCATGGCGATATGGGCTTGCTGTGTATCAAACGGAATCCGTACTTCGCGCTGACTTAGTGGTCCCTGAGGGGTTTGCTGCATGATTGGTAACGGAGCAATGGCTGGGCCAGATTGTGGCAAACCCGCCAATAGGGTCTGGACGATGGCATTAGCCTGCGGGCGATCCAAGTCACCCACAATATTGACAGTGATGCGATCACCACGATACAAACTGGCATGAAATTTCTGTAAATCCGTGGCAGTGATTGCGGCCACTGATTTTGGTGTCGGAAAGTAGGCCAGTGGATATTTTCCATAAACCGCCTTACGCAAGTTTTGTTGCAGGATGGTTTCTGGCTTGGTTTGAGCTTCAAGTAGCGCGGTAATCAGACGCTGCTTTTCACGATCAAGCACTTTGCTGTCATAACTCGGCTTTGCCAAGATCAAAGAGGCCAACTGCACAACCCGGTCGCGCAAATCAGCCCGGCTTAAGCTACGTATTCGCAATACCGTACGTTCACCGCTTGCGGCCACACTAATACTAGCGCCCAGATCGGCGATCTCATCGGCAATTTGCGCCTCATTCAAGCTCGACTTACCGCTGCCAGCACCCAAGGTCAATAGCTGTGCTGTTAACGCAGCTACACCACTTTTATTTTCAGGATCGTATCGACTACCAGCATCAATCGAGACCTCTACATCAATAATGGGCAATGACTTGGTTTGAATAAAGTAGGTCTTAGCCCCCTTAACGGTATTCAGGGTTTCAATCGGCAAGATCGCCTTTGCGCTTCCCGCAAATACCAAGCACCCAATTGCGATCGATTGCAGTACGACCGATTGCACGCTTTTGCTTAAACCCATATAGCCCCTCATTTAGTCGCTCCTCTTGCCTGTGGCTCTAGGGTTGCAATCGTCAGCGTATCGTCAATCAAATACTTTTTAGCAACTGCTTGCACTTGTTCTGGTGTTACCGTCTGGAGCCGATCAAGAATGGGATCAAGCTGCTTCCATGAGACGCCTGCAATTTCAGCGCTACCAATTTCCATTGCTTGACCAAAAATGGAGTCGCGTTTGTAAATTTTGTCAGCCAAGATGCGTACCTGAATGCGCTTTAACTCGGCCGCAGTTATGCCTTTTGTTTTGAGCTCGGATAAAACTGACCGGATACCGCTTTCCAGTTGCGCTACCGTTTTGCCTTTCGCCACTGTGCCCAGAATCATAAATAGCTGGGGGCCACGGGCTACCATGTCATAACCCGCATCAATCGTATTGGCTATTCGGTCTTGCTTTACAAGCGTTCGATTGAGTCTTGCATTGTCGTAGCCATCGAGGACTGCAGCCAATAAAGCGAGTGCGTATGGCTCGTATTCTTCCATTTTTGCAGGATCAATGTGCGGCACCTTCCAGGCCATTGCCAATTGCGGTGTATCAGCCGGAGCTTTCACAATAACCTGCTTAGTACCGCGTTGGGCTGGCTCGATTTGCGGCTTACGGATGGGTAGTTCGCGTGCGCTCAATTTTCCATACGTTGCTTCTGCGATGGCTCGCACTTTTTCTGGATCGACATCACCGGCTATGACAACCGTTGCATTGTTTGGAGCATACCAATCCTGATACCACTGGCGTGCATCATTGGGAACCATGTTTTCTAAATCATTCATCCAGCCAATAATGGGGTGACGGTAGGGTGTTGCTTTATAGGCCGTTGCCATTAGATTTTCATAGAGCAAACCCGACGCTTTATCTTCGGTCCGTAGCCTACGCTCTTCCATGACCACCTGAATTTCCTTTGCAAATTCTGCATCATCAAAATTGAGGTTATTCATGCGGTCTGCTTCGAGCCGCATGACTTCAGCCAATTTGCTGCGTTCAATTTGCTGAAAATAGGCGGTGTAGTCCATTGAGGTGAAGGCATTCTCGCGGCCACCCATTGCAGCTACTCGCTTTGAAAAATCACCGGATTTCACGGTCTTTGTGCCCTTAAACATCATGTGCTCGAGTACATGAGCCACCCCCGTTCGGCCATTGGTTTCATCCATTGATCCGGCTTTGTACCAAACCATATGCGCTACTGTGGGGGCGCGGTTGTCTTCGCGAACAATTAACTTTAGGCCATTGGCCAGCCGATATTCGTGGGTCTGTGCTGAATCGGGCTTCACTTGCGCCTGCGCTAGCTGAAGTCCAGCAAGGGCCAATTGGCATAACAACAAGAAAACGCCATTGCGTAAATAGGAAGATTGCATTGACAAGACCGCCATCATGTTAGATTTAGTTGATAAGATGCACTTGTAGAACATATATGCCTTCAATTGGATTGTATCGACAATGTTTGGATTACGTAAAACCCTAGGGTCTCTGTTTAAATCAAGCCACACGGATGAAGCATGGTTTGACACGCTTGAAGAGTCACTGATTCAAAGTGATGTTGGCTTACCTACAACGGAGCGGCTGATGGATACGCTGCGTGCTGCCGCCAAAACAGAAAAAGCTTCTTCCCCAGAAATGCTGCAGGCACTCCTGATTGACGCCGTTAGTACCCTGCTGTCGAGTCTAGAAGCCAATCCCAATCCCCTGTTTATGCAATCGGTGCATCGGCCCGAAGTATGGCTCGTGGTTGGCGTAAATGGCGCTGGCAAAACTACGACGATTGGTAAGTTATGCCATCATTTTCAGACGCAAGAGCGTGCCGTTCTTTTGGCCGCAGGCGATACCTTTCGAGCAGCTGCACGCAATCAGCTAAAGGAGTGGGCTGTGCGCAATGGCGTAGACCTTGTTAGTCAGGAAAGTGGTGATGCCGCCGCTGTGGCGCATGACGCCATCCATGCCGCGATTGCCCGCAAAAGCGATGTGTTGATTATCGATACAGCTGGTCGCCTGGCAACCCAAGATAATTTGATGGAGGAGCTTAAAAAGGTCAAGCGCGTAATTGGTAAGGCGCTGCCTGGAGCCCCACATCAAATCCTCTTGGTCCTGGATGGCAACACCGGGCAAAACGGCATTAGTCAGGTAAAGGCCTTTCACGACGCCCTAGGTCTCACTGGGTTAATAGTCACCAAGCTGGATGGCACGGCTAAAGGTGGGGTAATTTGTGCCTTGGCACAGACCTTTCAGGGGGAGACCAAGCCGCTCATCTTTGCGCTGGGCAAGGGAGAGGGCATTCAGGACCTGATTCCCTTTAATGCGAAGCAGTATTCTGCAGAATTATTCAATTAAATCAGTAGTTTATAAAATTATTAACAAATTGGCACTCTCTTAAATAGAGTGCTAAAATAAGCCTATT
The DNA here is from genome assembly GCA_947461805.1 of Burkholderiaceae bacterium. Lineage (GTDB taxonomy): Bacteria > Pseudomonadota > Gammaproteobacteria > Burkholderiales > Burkholderiaceae > Polynucleobacter. The sequence continues at coordinate 3,316 of CANHMJ010000033.1, read as the reverse complement.
CTTACTACTGATAATCACAAGTTAACAATGGTCCAAAAGAACATATTGAAGTCCCCTGTAGCTGCTGCGCCATTTTCGTATCAAGGAAGTATGAGCGCTAGCCTCAGCACATCCATGCTGCCCTCACTCGGTGTTGGCACACTGGATTCGTATATTGCTTATGTCAATCGCCTGCCCATGCTTAGCGCTGCGGAAGAGCTGCACCTCGCCCAAGAGTTTCGACGCACCGAAAGCGTTGATGCCGCGAAGGGATTAGTTCTCTCCCACTTGCGCCTTGTCGTGTCGGTTGCGCGCCAATATTTGGGCTATGGCATTCCGCATGCGGACCTGATACAAGAAGGCAATCTTGGCCTGATGAAGGCAGTGAAGCGCTACGACCCAACGCAAGGTGCGCGCCTCGTTTCATATGCGATTCATTGGATTAAAGCGGAGATTCATGAATACATTCTAAAAAATTGGCGTCTCGTTAAACTCGCTACAACCAAAGCGCAGCGTAAATTATTTTTCAATCTCCGCAGTAACAAGCCGACACTGAATGCACTCAGTGCAACCGAAGTAGAAGCCTTAGCTAAGGCCTTGGATGTAAAAGGTGCGGAGGTGCGTGAGATGGAAATGCGCTTAGCGGGTGGTGATGTTGCCTTAGAAGGGGATGACTCGGACGACGATGCCTACGCGCCGATTCAGTGGTTGGCCGATGAGAGCCAAGAACCAACTCGAGTGATGGCCTCAAAGGACGCAAGCCGTTTGCATGGTCCCTTGTTAGACCAAGCCTTGAGTGGGCTGGACGATCGCAGCCGTGACATTGTGCAGTCACGCTGGCTTTCCATGGATGCCGAGGGCAATGGCACTAAAACACTGCATGAATTGGCTGCGGAGTATGGCATTTCAGCAGAACGGGTGCGCCAAATTGAAACTGCAGCCCTCAAAAAAATGCGCGGCCTACTCGAAGCAAGGGCAGCCTAAATTAGTTCTATTTTGTTTATTGCAGAATATTTTTCAAGTCATGCGCCAAGACTTCAGGTCCCTGAGCATGCTTGATGTAAAGCCGTAACTGGCCATTCTGATCTAATACATAACTTCCTGCACTATGGTCCATCGTATAAGAGCCCGGCTTTGATCCGGGTACTTTTTTGTAATAAATTCGAAAGTCCTTCGCTACCTTCTCCAAGCCAGCCTCGTCGGCTGGACGAAGGCCAACGAAACGAGGATTAAATGAAGGTACATACTGCGCCAACACACTTGCCGTATCGCGCTCAGGATCAACGGTAATAAAAATGATTTGCACCTTATCGGCTTTTGGGCCGAGTAGCTTGAGCGCTTCATCCATCTCCGTTAAGGTGGTGGGGCACACATCGGGACACTGCGTAAAACCAAAAAACACTACAACCACTTTACCTTTGTAATCGGCCATGGTTTTTGTATTGCCATTGCTATCCAGCAAACTAAAATTATTACCAAATGCAGTGCTGCCAGTGATATCAACATTCTTAAAGCTTGGCTTTGGACTGCACCCAAGCATGCTGGCAATGAGTAATGCCAATAAGCCCAATCCCAATATCCTAACTGAGGCAATATTCAAAAACGAGCGTAAATTCAAACTAAACATAATGATCTATTAGTAAGACGGCAAACAACAGGGATAGGTAGGTGATTGAATAACGAAAGGTCTTCTTTGCTAGTTGATCGCTATACGACACGTATAAAGCAATCGCATAGGCCAAGAAGATCAGGCCCAAAATGACTGCGCCAATTAAATAGAGCAAGCCACTCATGCCATAAATGTAGGGCAGTAATGTAGCTGCAATCAAAATCAAGGTATAGAGCAAAATATTCAATAAGGTAAAGCGCTCGCCGTGCGTTACCGGCAGCATAGGCAGCCCAGACTTTTCATAATCATCACGGCGATACAAGGCGAGCGCCCAAAAGTGAGGCGGCGTCCAAGCAAAAATAATCAATACCAACAACCATGCCTCAGCCGATAGGGAGTTAGTCACTGCAACCCAACCCAGGGCTGGTGGCATTGCGCCAGAGAGACCACCAATCACAATGTTTTGTGGCGTGGCTGGCTTTAAGAACCAGGTGTAAATCACGGCATACCCAACAAAGGTGGCAAAGGTCAGCCACATCGTTAAAGGGTTTGTGAAAAACCACAGTACTGCCATTCCAATAGCGCCAATGATGATCGAAAAAATAATAATGTGGGACGATGAAATTTCACCGGTTGCCGATGGCCGCCAGGCCGTTCGACGCATCTTGGCATCGACCGCCTGCTCAATTAAACAGTTAACCGCAAAAGCGGCGCTGGCCAGCAACCAAATACCGATCGTTCCACCGATGAGGACTGAGTAAGGCACCATGCCTGGGGTAGCCAAAAACATGCCGATGATGGCGCAAAAAACGGCTAGCATGGTGACGCGTGGCTTTGTTAAGACGACGTATTGGCGCCACTTCGGCATTGGTCTCACTGCAGATCTAAGGGCATTGGGTTGCGTACTCATGGAATGCGCCTCGCGTTGGCTACAGAGTAATCCCATGAAGCCCATGCCGACATCCGGACAAGGCATAAGACTAGAGCAGCTGCGCCTGCCGTATGCAATAAGGCGGCCACCAGCGGCCACTGAAAGACTACGTTGGATATGCCAGTCAGCACTTGCAATACCAGCAAAGTGATGACTGCAAGAGCCCAGCGACCTAATCTCAGATGAGACTGTCCGGCGGCGCGCCATGCGTGCCAAGCAAAATAGCCCAATACAACCATGACCGCTATGGCAAATACCCGGTGCGTCCAATGGATTGTCTGCAGCGCAATGGTTGAAATCGCTCCGCCTTGTGCATCGAGTCCTAACTCACGCCACAGGGTAAATGCATTTCTCCAATCGGTATCAGGCGTAAAACTGCCCATGCAGGTCGGAAAATCGGGGCAGGCTAATACAGCATAGTTGGTACTAACCCAGGCCCCTAAAAATACTTGCCAGAACAAAATTCCAAAACTGACTGCAAGCAGTTTTCCAGACAGCAGAGGCTTATTGGCGCGAGAACCACTCTCTTGCCAAGGCTGCTGTGCATACCAAGTGAGAAGGGCCAATAAAATTAAAGCGAGCATTAAATGAATCGATACGATGATGGGTTGTAATTTTAACGTCACCGTCCATGCTCCAAAGGCGCCTTGCAAGCAAACCAATACGAGCAAACCGAGGCTACCTACGATGGCTTTTGTGCCTAATTCCTTCGCTTTGGCGATTGCTAAGCCAACTTGCAACACAATCAATGCGCCAACGGTCATTGCTAAATAGCGGTGCAGCATTTCAATCCAGGC
>CANHMJ010000032.1 GCA_947461805.1 Burkholderiaceae bacterium | reverse complement strand
CTAAATAAGTCACAAATTTCTGGATATTGATGTACATCTGGCTATTTTCAGGGGTCCTAAGGGTCCCGCCAGTACCAAATGCATCATTAAATTTCACCCCTGAATCCACCATCACATTGGGCTCAATCTGAACCTGATTTATGGGCTCTCCAACGAAGAAGATTGGGTTGCCGGTTCCGTCCTTGGCAGTCATTTGCTGTTTCATGGCAATCAAGATTTGCTCGGCTTGTACTTTTAATGCCTTGAAATTACTTGGATTTAAGGTGCCGCTTTGCGACTGAACCAAGAGCTGCTTGAGGCTATTCATTTCATTGACCAGGCTATCCATCTGCGTCTGCGCATTGGCATGGGAACTGGCTACAAAATTTTGATTTGCCTTGAACATATCCAGGCGGGAGATATCAAAATCCAAACGGACGCCCCGCGATACTGCGTAGGCATTATCCGAGGCCCGATCGTACTGCTTTCCAGAAGTAATCTTCTTGTTCCAAGACATGGCTTCGGAAAGGGCATTCTCCATTCCCTGAACCCCAGACTCCAATACTTGATTTGAACTAAATCGAACGGTCATTGCTATCTCCTTAGTTCATGATCGACAAAAGGGTTGAAAACATTTGATTACCAGCCTGAAGCACCTTAGTAGAGGCCGTATAAAGCTGTTGGTATTTCAATAAATTGGCTGCCTCTTCATCTAAATTCACCCCAGACACCGAGTCCCTTTGGGCTTTTAGATTGGCAAGTACAACGGAATCCGCTTTTTGGCCATTTTTCCAGATGGCAACTTGAACACCTACTTCATTGACTAAATTCGAGATTGAAGTCCCAAACACAGCACTCATTTGTTGAGTAGCGTTTGCTTTAGCGGAATCAATAAGCGGGGTATCTCCGTTGTAGTAGCTCGCAAAATTGGTTGGGGCTAAAGTAATAAAATTAGCCGCCGTAAATCCATAATTCACCAACGGATTAGACATACCGCTCACGTTAATCACCCGGCTGTGAAGAGCGTCAGCAATGTTCTCTGTAGTATCCTCGGCTTTTACTAAGGTAATCGTTCGGGTATTTAAATGGCTTGCAATGGTTGCTGCGGTGTCAGCCGCGCTACCCGCAACAGAAAACCGGATACCCATTTGATTAAAATCAAGGGTCTGGCCTGCAACCACACCAGCGCCAACAGTAAGCGTTTGACTGCCGCCATTACTGCTAGTTAGAGTTAATTGGTTACCAGCTGCAGTGAACGTGTATGTTCCGGATTGCACATTGGGTTGCACAACCATGTTAGATACCGTTTGCGTAGCAGCGCCGCCAACAGGTAGAGTAATTGTATTTCGGATTACGCTAGTGGCGCTGACTGCGCTTAGCGCTGGGCTGAAATTCTTCAGTTGCATGGTAATGCCCAATTGATTAAAGTCAACTGTCTGAAGGCCGCCAGAAACACTGGTAGTTAATGAAACGGTTTGATTCTTTCCGGAACTATCTGCAATATTGATCTGGGTTGGGCTTACTTTAGTTAAAGTGTAATTACCGGCTAGGGTGGTTGGACTGGCCGTTAAGGAGCTTACGCTCGTATAGGTGCCGCTGCTGGTGCCAACCTTCACTGCGCTATTGGACGAGATCGCATTACCTAAGCTACTGTAGAGATCGAGTAAATCGTTTTCACTTGCAATGGTCGGCAGCAATCCGCTCAAATCATTTGAGGCTAAGCTGGAATAGGTTTTCTCATTCACCTTGAATCCGAATAATGCCAAGTTTGTCGCTGCGCCTGCGCTCGTTTGAGCGGCGGTATTTGCCACTTTGACAAGTCCCATGGCTATCGTGTCTAGGCGCTTTTGAACCGCTGGTACGAAATTATTACTCAGCTCCAATAAAGCGCCGGCTTGCCCACCATCTAAACTTTGAACCGTAGTCAGAAAGCCTCTATCAGGCCCATTTTGCAAATTGAAAGTCAAGGCAACGCTTTTTTGATCCGCATTGATCGTAACTTTATTGCCAATCGACCGTTCCACGAGGGGCATACCAGCGACCAACTGAGTGGCAGTGCCATCCGAATTAATTAAACTTTGCCCGCCAACCAATTTTTGCAGTTGACTTAATAATCGGTCGCGCTCATCCAGCAAGTCTGCCGACGGGGCACTAACACCCGGACTATTGCCGTCGATAATTTTTTGATTAATATTTGCCAAGGCTGGCAATACTGTATTTATTTGTGCGACGGAGTCAGTCAATGCGCTACGCGCATCGCTTTGAATTTGTGTTACGAGCGTACTCATGCCGGTCATGCGCTGAGCCACCTCTTTTGCGCTGCCAGTGATGGCTCCAGCCATTGCTTTATTCGTTGGGTCAGCAGCATACGCACCCATCGTATTAAAGAACTTACTTATCGCTGTATTTAGGCCAGTTGATTTATCCGCAACTAGACTATCAATCGTATTCGTATATTGAACTAAGGTATCGGAATAACTTGATTTTGACTGCTGAGTTAGTAGTTGCGAGCCAATTAAAGACGAATAATGGCGCGTGAATCCCCCAACCGCAAAACTAGAGCCATTGAGCATCAAGGAGTTGGGTGCCAATGAATCCATAATGGCATTGGCGTTTCGACGTGAATACCCCTCAACCGAAGTTCCTGCCACGTTTTGTGAGGTTGTCAATATCCCTGCTTGAGCAATATTCAAGCCAGCCATTGCTGATTCGGTTATGGAATAGATTCCCATATTGGGCCTTTAATTATTTAGTTGCGCCAAGGAAGCCATCGGGCCTCTGCAATGACTTTAATGTTTCAGCTGATACCGCAGTTTCATTTGGCGCATTTAATGCTTTAACGGCTATTTCGCTATTTCCGATTAGTTTTCCTGCATTTGCTTGCTGAATTAGCTGATCCGCCATTTTTGTGCCAAAGCCCATCCCCTTGCCTCTCGACAGCATATCGGCCATATGGTCATCCATGATTTCAAGGTAGGACTTGGAGGCACTACTTTGCTCTTCGGTCCCACGCAGATTGGTATTCCGAACGGTACTCAGCATTTGACGTATTAAAGTACGCTCAAACCCTTGAGCCGCTTTCTTTAACTTATCTTCATTTGATGTCTGCGCCGGCGCTAAATTGGTATTTGCAATCATCCGCGCACTGGTTTGATCAATCGAAGGGGTAATGGCGTTTAATGCACTCATTAAATGACCTCGAGTTCGGCCCTAAGGGCGCCGGCTGATTTAAGTGATTGCAATATTGAAATCAAATCCTGCGGCGTAGCACCCAGCATGTTGAGGGCTTTTACAACCTGGTCTAAGGATGCGCCCGGCGGGACCGAGATCAAACTATTCTCTTTACCACTGTCACTGATCGTCGCGGTATCTTGCGAGGCAATGGCCGTTTGACCGCGGCTAAACGGCAAGGGCTGACTGACCGTAGGGCTTTGCTGTATTTTGACGGTAAGGTTACCGTGTGCCACAGCGGAAGGCGATAACTGTACGGATTGATTCATCACGACCGATCCGGAGCGCGAATTTAAAATAACCTTTGCTGGCCCTGCGACCATTTGCACATCCAAATCTTGCAATGCCGCCATAAAAGCCGTTCTTTGTAGCGGCTCAACCGGTACCCGCACATTGAGGGATCTGGCATCGATTGGGAGCGCAGTACCCAATCCAAAGCGCCTGCCAATAGCCTCTGCTGTTTTTTGCATCAGAGCAAAATCAGCCCGGCGCAAATCAATTTGAATAAATTCATCGGCTAATAATGAGGGGACTGCTTTTTCAATTAATCCGCCCGCTGGAATTCGGCCGGCATTCAGGTGATTTACCGATGTTGCTGCACCGCCCGTTGCCGCCCTCGAACCACCGATCACGACACTGCCTTGCCCTTGGGCATAAACTTGTCCGTCCGCCGCCTTTAAAGGCGTCATGACTAAGGTACCGCCTTTGAGGCTAGTTGCATTACCAAGAGATGAAACCGTCACATCAATTTGCTGACCTGGGCGTGCCAAGGCAGGAAAATCAGCAGTAACCATTACTGCAGCCGTATTACGTAACTGAGTCTGACCGCCGCCCTGCGGAATTGTTACACCTAAGACACCAATCATCTGCAATACGCTTTGTAGGGTGAATGGTGTCTGTGTTGTTTGATCCCCTGTCCCATCCAAACCAACCACAAGCCCGTAGCCGACCAATTGGTTCGAGCGTTGTCCGGCTATGTCAGCAAAATCCTTAATGCGATCTGCAAAACAGTGCGTTGAGATTGCACTCATGCAAAGCATGACCAATGCTTGTTTTTTGAGTGTAGAAATAACGTTCATCGTAGTCGCCATTAGAACGGTGCGAGCTTTAAAAATAAGCGCGTCAGCCAGCCTGCGCCTTGGGTATCATCCGTAGCGCCACGGCCGCGATATTCAATCCGGGCATCGGCAACTTGTTGTGAGGATACCTGGTTAAACACGAGTGTATTTGGATTGACCACGCCGCCAAAGCGAATAATTTCTTCTTCGTTGCTAACGGCCACCTGCTTTTCACCAGCAACCACTAAATTTCCGTTGGATAAAATTTCAACCACCGTAACGGTAATGGTGCCCGCAAACGTATTACTTGCTGCGCTTGCGCCAGTTCCTTCTGTTTTAGTATCACCCGATCCACCAAAGTTGGCGACGTTAGCAATACTTGTGTAGGGGCCAAAAGGAGTAGTACCTGTATTACCAAATTGGGAACTGGCATTGGCCTTCCGCGCTGCAGACATCCCAGAATTTTTAGCGGCACTGGTTGTTTCGTTGAGCAGAACGGTGAGCGTATCCCCCACATTGCGTGCTCGGCGATCCTCAAATAAAGGCCGATGGCTTACCGCATTGACATAAGGTCCACCCGAATTGGCTGGATAAAGACTGCCCATATTCGCAGACGTCTCCTGAATGGGACGTGGACGTGCCGTTGACGGTGTAGTCAGCAAGGATGGGCGATCAGCACTAGCGCAACCGCCCAACACAATGGCGCACATTGCTAGGATGGATAGTTTTGGATAGGCTCTAAAGAAGATCATCATCACTGCCCCATATTACTTACGCGTTGCAAAATTTGATCGGTTGCCGTGACTGCGCGTGTATTAATTTCGTACGCCCGTTGCGACGCAATCAGGTTGACGAGTTCTTCCGCTACGTTCACGTTCGACTGCTCGATGTAATACTGGTTTGTCGTACCCATACCATTTGAGCCGGCAATATTATTTTGCGCGGTACCAGAAGCTGGGGTAGGTATAAAGTTACCGCCACCCAGCGCCTGCAAACCGGCTGGATTAATAAAATTAGCCATCGTAATTTGACCGGCCTGAATCGCATTGGTATTGCCTTGTAATGTGTATTGCACCAAACCGGCCTGATTAATGGTGATCGACGTTGCGGTCGCCGGAATAACGCCAGCGCCTGCAACAACGTTGCCTGACTGGGTCACAATCTGACCCGTCGCACTCTTACTGAACTGCCCATTACGGGTATAAGCCAATGTTCCATCTGCCAACTGAATCTGAAAAAAGCCATTGCCTTGAATTGCGACATCGAGCTGGTTGCCAGTCTGAACTAAGCCACCTTGAATGTTATTCCGTTCGGTCGATGTAACTGCAGCACCAGAACCAATTTGCAGACCCGTTGGTAGTAAATTTTGCGCATTGGCTGCAGAACCTGCTGAGCGCAATGTGGTGTAGAGCAAATCCTGAAACATCGGCTGCACACGCTTGAACGCGGTAGTCGATGAGTTGGATAAGTTATTTGTGATGACATCCAGGTTGAACTGCTGGGCGTCCATACCTGTTTTTGCTATCCATAAGGAACGTAACATTTTTTATTTTCTCGTGTTATGAATACAAATTAGAATCGTGTAAGGGATAACAAGCTTGTTGCTGTTCTTGCATTTTGGTCTGCAAACGTGATTGAACGGCTGTTTAGGTCAAACATCCGACTCTGATCAATCATTTGCACCATGGCTAAGGTTGGATTGTTATTACTCATCTCAAAAGCGCCCTGCACAACTCTGACTGCAGGATCAGCTGCAGCCTGTTGTCCTGGCAGGTCAAAGAGGCCATCTGCACCCCTGACTAAATCATTGCTATTCGGGTTGACTAACTTCAATTTCCCGGCCTGATTTAAAAACTGGTTTCCTGGTAATTGCGTAAACACAGCGCCGTCTTCTGCGATTTGCACAATAGCGCCAATCGGAATCGTAATTGTTCCGCCTGAACCCACTACCGGTATGTCTTTACCGATCATCAACAAACCCTGCTCGTTCACCATAAACTTACCGGCTCGCGTGTACGCCTCTTGTCCGTCTGGGCGACGTACCGTAAACATTCCGTCACCCTTAATCGCTACATCTAAGGCATTTCCGGTGGTTTGCAACATGCCTTGGGTGAAATTACTTCCGGGTGTGGTCTCGACTGAAAACACCCGAGTATCTGCACCATTACCGGTAAATGGCACCCCATCGCCCTTCAGCGGTACCGCACGGTATGCGCTGATTACCTCGCGAAAACCCGGAGTCAACGAATTGGCCAGATTATTCGAGGTGACCGCCAGCTGCTGAGTCGCAGCGGTGGCCCCCGTCATGGAGGTGTACGCGAAACGATTAATCATTTTTTAGTCATTTACTCTGGGTTAGCGACCAATATTGATAGCTTCATCAATTAAGGTTGATGCCATTACTTTGGTTGCTTGTGAGACTGCGGAGTATTGGCGCTGAAGCACCATCAGCTTGACCAGTTCATTGGTTAGATCTACGTTGGATTGCTCTAATGATTTGGAGCGTACTGCACCCAACATTCCATCGCCAGGAAAGCTCAGTAGCGCCTCACCTGATTCCGAAGAGGCCTCAAACGTATTGTTTCCATTAGGGATTAATCCCTCAAAATTATTGAAGTAGGCCAATATCACTTGCCCTTTGACAACCGTAGTGCCATTGTCGTATTGCGCCAATAATCGTCCACTTGAATCTACGTTAAAGCTTGCTAATTGTGCGGTAGCAAAACCATCCTGAGTATTTTTATAGGTTTGGGCTGCAGATGAATACCCAGTCATTTCAGTCATATTCAAGGTAAATTGGACAATACCGCCATTTGCAGTTGTGCCATACAGGGATTGACCCACTACGGCCTTACCCATACTGGCATCTACCTTTAATTGCGTCGTAAATTGTGGCTTTCCAAAACCGTCTTTCGATAAGGTGTCGATATTTTTTCCAGAAACAAATGCGACTGTTCCAAGGGAATGCTGCTCAATAAGGCCTGATGGAGCGAGTGTGATGTTTGTGTTCATAACCCTCGCATCGCTACTGACTGGAACGCCGTCTAGGGTTGCATACACCTGAAAACGGTCGGCAGACATTGTATAAGCACCACCTTTGTACATAACCGCAATATTGGTTCCGTCTGTAAGGCGAAGGTTAAAGGTATTGCCGTTCGTTGCTGGGGTTGTAAAGTTTCCGGTTAACTGGGTCAGCCTGACGCCGGACAAGGTTTGTACCGGCTCTCCGCCAGTGACTGGGCCAAGAGCTGCGGTCGTTGCAACGCGATGCGCTGTTCGAGCCGCCGCACTCAGATCACCTTGCTCATTGGCTGGCGCAGCACCTGCGATTGGCTGCCTCGGATTGAATGTAATCGTACTAGCATCAACCACAGTAAGCGTTACATCTTGACTACTTACCTTTTTATAATAGGTTGTCAAAGTCTTAGCCATACCCTTGTCATCAAATACCGTTTGGGATGTAGCCTGACTGTAACTGGTGGGCAAATCTGGTTTGAACGCGGTGCCTGCTAGCGAATTGACCCGGTTATCTACGTTTAATTCGATTGTGGAATTCTTTGTAGCCTGTTGCCCCAAGGGAGTTGGATCCAAAACAAGCACTGATTTGCTGGTTGACAATATTTGCCCTGCAGAATCTGCTGGATAACCCACCAAATACAATCCGTTTTGACTAACAATCCGGTTTTTATTGTCTACTCCAAATTGCCCGTTTCGTGTGTACTGAAACTTAGTTGGGTTTTCTGTTGGCACGCTGCCATCAACCGTCTTCGCCAGCATGAACATCCCTGGTCCAGTTATAGCCATATCCAAGGGATTTTGGGAACCCACCACCGTACCGTAATTGGCATTTCTTCTAATACCCATTCGATAGGCACCCATACCCGCCCTATCTACCGACTGGGGATCTTGCGCTCTAAAAAATTGGTCGGCAAAAACGTATTCGCCCGATTTGTAGCCAATGGTTTGGGCATTTGCAATATTGTTACTGGTGACATCAATTGCCTCTGCAGCTGACATGAGCCCTGATAATCCGATTCCATATGCCATTTTTCGTTCCTTTTTTTCTTGCTTTGTTTGTCTTGTTTAATAATTTTTTTACTGATTTATTTTTTTATTCTCGTCACTAACTGATCCATTGCTGCACTTCTGAAGATGCAATTGTTCTACCGTCTAATAAATTTAATATGGCATCGCCATTAGCACCCTTGGTAACCGAGGTAACCGGAGATGCGACGTATGCGCTTGGGTTTTCACTGGCATTTTCTGCATTGGTTCCAACCAAGCTGAGGTAATACATACCAGCCGGTACCGCACTACCATCCGCAGCCTGACCATTCCAAATGAAATTCGTCATGCCCGTGTTTACATTACCCAAGTCAACGCTATTGACGGTATTACCACTAGCATCGGTAATGGTTGCCACAACCGATTTCAGTGGGCTGGCTGCATTCGCGCCCAACATGACTTGGTTGGTTCCATCAAATGCGATGCCATTACCTGCAACCGCTGGACTATGACCGATTAGGGCGGCCTGATTCATGAAATTCACGCTTTGCATTTGCGCCAGCATGGCAGTCATGGACGTATTCATGTTGGCCATGCTGCTCACCATATTGAGTTGCGACATTTGTGCAGTCATGGTGGAGGCATCCATTGGTGCCATTGGATCTTGATTCTTGATCTGTGCAATGAGTAACTTCAGAAAATTCTGCGTTTGCTCCGTTGCAGTCGTTGGAGCTGTAGATGCCTCAGCCGGTTTATTGGCCGCTGCCGGATCGTATGTCCGTATGCCGCTTAATGGATTGTTTATTGCCATGATTTCCTCTTAAACTTTATTCGCACTCAATTTATTACTTACCCATATCGAGGGTTTTTAACAACAACACCCGAGATACATTCATTGCTTCCACATTCATTTGATACGATCGCGATGCCGAAATCATGTTCACCATTTCTTCGACTGGATTGACATTGGGCATTTCGACATAGCCAGCATTGTTTGCTTTGGGGTGTCCTGGTCGATATTCCATGCGCAATGGGGCATCACTCTCTAAGACCTTACTAACCTCTACTCCAGATCCTGCTGAGCCAGGCTGTCTAACAGCCATAAACTCAACTTGCCGTGCGCGATAGGGTCGTCCATCGGGGCCCGACATGCTTTCCGCATTCGCAATATTCGATGCGGTGACGTTCAAGCGCATGGCTTGTGCAGTCATGCCCGTTGAACCAATATTAAATGTGGCTAGTAAGCTCATGAGGGCTGCCCTGTAATGGCTGACATGCGTGACTTGATTGTGCTTCCTACCCGATTGATTGCAAATTCAGTCAATACCGAGTTTTTTGTAAATTCAGCGAGCTCGACATCGGCATCCACCGTATTACCATCCATCGATGGCTGGTTTGGTATTCGATAGAGCAAGCGAGGGTCGTCTTGGACTGTCTTGCCAGGAATATGTGCCTTATGGGTTGTCGCCATGCTAACTGAGCTCGAAGTGGCTTTGCCCTCCAATTGGGCCTTGAGTACATCGGCAAATTGAATATCCCTCGCCTTAAAGCCGGGAGTATCGGAGTTCGCCAAATTGTTCCCAAGCACTTGCTGACGATAGGTACGCAGTTTGAGCGTATTCTCAGCAAAGGCCAAAGAGTCGTATTGCGGCGCAGCGTTCATTTCTTTTCCACCCGTTATGGGACTACATATCCTGAGGAGAAAATCCTCAAATAGAACAATGCAAGTACTGTGCCAGTTTTGGATTCGAATTTAAATTAGTGATTACTAACTTTTTAAGTTGACGAACCGTTGCCTATCTAGCCTCCAAAGGTAGGGCTTATAAGCAGAAAACCCCCATTTAAAGGGGGTTTAAGCAGAAGCGGCAAATATTGCCGCTTTTTTCAATCAAGGCGCTTGGGTTTGGCATCTTTTTCCAAACCCGGCCAACTTAGTTGCCGGTTGATTCCTTTACCAAACGATCGCCTTTAGGCTGCAAAGGGCGGGCATTCATCGGATAGATCCGATCGAAGTTTTTGACCTGCTCTTCAGTGACGTAGATCGGGGTTTTCATGACGTAACGGAGCACATTCTCCGTGCATGGGGGCGTTGAAAGCGATCCCATGTAGGTGAAATAACCCCGATTGGCCGGCAATAGTTGGTTCACGTCAATCATGACTCCGGGGGTTTCTACCTTACCTTTCACCAGTGGGACATGATTCCAAAGGGTTTGGATCAGGCTATTTCCTTTCAACTCCTCCCTACCCCACCAATATTTTCGAGTGGAGGCAGGGGGTTTTGTAGTCATCAATACACTCACTTCTAGGATGTCGCCTTCATGATGCTGATGCACTAAATGCACCACCATGTCAGTACGGTCGCCATTAATGGCCTCTTCGCTAGGCTTGTGGAAGTGAAACTGCACCAAACGGTACTGACGTCCCTCGGCAATCAGATTGCTACCCTCGCCGTAGTTCACCATCACGGTGTAACCGTTATCGACGATCGATAGCGGGGATGGCCGATAGAGAAACTCCAACGGGGTCATCTCCGCTTTTACAGCCCGATCGACATTGATATTAATGGGGGATTGGCTTTTGCCTTTCATGCAGGCGAGGTTATCTTTGCTGATATTCCCCCAATTTTCAGGTCCGCCAGGACCATCCATATAAGACCATTGAATCACCTCGATGGGCTCTTTTTCTACTGGCTTAGCCGGCGGTGCCGCCTTTGCCACCTTTGGCTTGGCTTCAGGCTTTGCCTGAGCCGGAGGGTTGCCCGCCGGAAGGTCGCCTGTGCGGATCACAATATCCCCAGAGCCTTTATTAATCTTGTTCAGCAATGCTTTACTGAGATCATCGTCGCTCGGCCCCGAGGCAGCCGCCGCTTTGGGCTTGTCACCGGCCGCCGCTGGCGCATCATTAGCAATGGCATTTGTTAGCATCGTGCAGGACAGCAAGATGGCCACTAAGGAGGAGAAGGCTGATTTAGTCTGTGTATTCATGCTGTTAGTAACGGCTATTTTAGAAATGCTGTTTACATTGCTATATAAATCAATGCGTTGCCGACCCTGCGCCGATACTTATGGCACCGACCGCTTTGGGGCGGCTTTTTTGACTGCGGATCCAGCAGGCCCACCGGATGGGCCGGCAACTCCACTCCCGGGCAAAACATCAATCACCGGTTTCTTGCTGCGCGAAAACATCCAATCGCACTTCATTAAGCCGGCGGAATCCTGATGGTTCTCAAGCGGGGTGGACTGCCTCAAAGCCACTTCCAGAGCAGCGTCTGTTGGGGGTGGAGTCAAGTCATTGCTGGTTGCCCATCGTAAAAAACGCTGATACGGACCAAGCTTAGGTAACTTTCCAGGGTCGGCATAAAAATTGGCGCTGCAGATTTGCAAACGGCGCTCAATTTCACTAGCGGGTAGATAGTATCCTTCGACTAATAAAGAGGCTACCCTTAGATTGCAGCGGGCCCATGCCGCCATCTCAATCTTAGAGCCAACGGTACTTTTACTATCCGGTTTTTCTGCCAATAGGGAATCTACTTCGCATTGCATGCGTTGGCCACGAATCTTTAACTTCGCGCAAATCTCCTGCCCATTTTCCGCGTAGGGATCGCGTACTAGGGTAGGCGGAAAAGGGAACTTGGTCTCACAATCCACCGGGCCTACTTGCGCCTGCCCAAGGGAATTTTGCTCAATCTGTGCAGCCTGTTCCGCGGTCTTTGTTTCAGTTCTGTCGGCCTCAGACCCAGTTGCATAAGTAGGCAATGCTTGAGCAAAGCCGGCAGGACTGATGGCGAATAGGCAGAAAGCCGCTGATAGAGTAATAACACTATTATTTTGCATTGGGAACCTCTACGCCTTGGCGCATCAATTGCAGTGGATTTTCGAGGGAGCGCTCCAGCACAATTTTTAAATCCGGCAAAATCATAAATATAACCAAGAAAGCCAAGGGAATGCTCACCGCAAAACCCACCGAAAATAAATTCATTTGCGGGCTGGTTCTGCTCAAAAAAGCCTGCGTTAAATTAAACATCATATAGACCAAGAGTACTGGCATTGCCAATATTAATCCCAAGCGAAACGAAGCAGTCACCAAATCCAAAATTCCTTTGGACGACCACGCGTCAGGCCAAACCCCAACCGGAATGGTTTTGAAGCTATTCATCAAAATTTCCAGCACGACGAGGTGAACATTCATGGAAAAGGCCAAGGCAATGACAGTAAGGCCTAAAAATTGACTGACTAAACCCGAATCAAGGGCCGGATCTCGAAATGCGGTGGAGGCAAAGCTAAACCCAGCCTGAAAAGAAAGTATCTCTGCCGCGACGTCAATCACCATAAAGCCAACGCGGATGACAAAGCCCATAAAGGCGCCAATGCACAACTCAATCACCGAAGCAAAAAACGTAATGCTGCCAGGATTCGGAATTAACCCAGAGGCAATGACAGGCATCATGTACGCCGCAAACGCAAGCGCAACCATTAATCGAAACCGCATTGGAAGAGCTCGAAAGGCAAATAGGGGCATGGTTAAGAAAAGGCCAAGTACCCGCATCGAGGCAAACATGAAAATCGCCATGTACTGCTCAATTTGAAGACCGGTGATGGTCAACATAAATTAGCTTACCAAGCCCGGTATGCGAGCAAAGAGCTCTTTAATGTAGTCGGTGAATAGAACTAAAGTCACGGGGCCGATCAGCACGATCACCAAGCCAAATACAATCAACTTCGGTACAAACGCAACGGTCGATTCATTAACCGAGGTTGCAGCCTGCAAAATACCAATCACCAAGCCCACAATCAACAAGGCCATCAAAATCGGGCCGGCGAGTACCGCAGCCATTCTCAAGGCCTGGTAAATCAAATCGATAATGACTCCGCTTTCCATGGCAGCTAATTTATATAACTTTGTACAAGCGAGGTGGCTAACAGCGCCCAGCCATCCGCCAATGCAAACACAATCAGCTTTAAGGGCAAGGAGAACATCATGGGCGAGACCATCACCATACCCAGCGAAGTCAAGATACTGGCAACCGCAAAGTCAATTACCAAAAAGGGTAGGTAGATAACAAAGCCAATCAGGAAGCCCGTTTTGATTTCTGAAATAGCAAAGGCAGGTATTAACACTGTGAAGGGTACATCTTCACGCGTATCAATGTTTTGTCCGTACATCTTCGCAAACAGATTGAGGTCATCCCTACGCGTCTGCTTAAGCATAAATTCTTTTAAAGGCTTAGCGCCCACCTCTACTGCTTCCGGGAAACCCATCTTACCGGCAGAGTACGGTTGATATGCATTCTTATAGATGGAGTCAAAGACGGGGTTCATGATGAACAGAGTCAGGAAAAATGACAGCCCAATCAAGACAATATTCGGAGGCATCGTCGTCAAACCCAAGGCCTGACGCAACAAGGAAAAGACAATCAAAATTCGCGTGAAACTGGTCATCAAGACCAAGGCGGCAGGCAAAAAACTCAGTGACGTCAGCGCGATGATAGTTTCGACTGGAACGGCATATGATGTGCCGGCAGCACCTGACTTAGCAGTGACTAGCGGTAAGGTCTGACTCCACACCGCTAATGGAAACAGCCCAACGAGGGCTGTTAGACCAACGGAGTACCAAAATATTT
>CANHMJ010000031.1 GCA_947461805.1 Burkholderiaceae bacterium | reverse complement strand
TCGATTGGTTGCGGAATGGAAATGACCGGCGAGCCCATGCAATTGCTTCGTCGCACGATGGCTGGTTATGCCAGGCACCCCAATCTTGCGGCTGCTTTAGTGATTGGACTGGGGTGTGAGCGCAATCAGCTCAAAGGCTTAATGGAGCAAGAGGACCTCAAAGAAGGCTCTACTTTACACACCTTCATCATGCAAGAAAGTGGTGGCACCCGCAAGACAATTGAGGCTGGTATTGAAGCGGTTAAAGCGCTGTTACCTAATGCCAATAAAGTAAAGCGTGAAGCCGTCTCCGCAAGCCACCTATGCGTGGGTCTGCAGTGCGGTGGCTCGGATGGCTTTTCATCGATTACTGCTAATCCAGCCCTCGGTGCTGCAATTGATATTCTTGCACGGCACGGAGGCACCGGCATTCTCTCCGAAACTCCCGAGATTTATGGCGTTGAACACACCCTTACTCGGCGCGCAGCGACCAAAGAAATTGGTGAAAAACTAATCCAGCGCATTCGCTGGTGGAAGGACGAATACTCGGTTGGCCGTGATGTCCAAATTAATGGCCAAGTGAGTCCAGGCAATCAAGTGGGTGGCCTTGCCAATATTTTTGAGAAATCCTTAGGTTCTTCTATGAAAGGTGGCACGGGTCCACTGATGGAGGTTTACCGCTATGCCGAGCCAGTAACAACCAAAGGCTTTGTCTTTATGGATACGCCGGGTTTTGATCCAGTATCGGCAACCGGTCAGATCGCGGGCGGCGCCAATTTAATTGCGTTTACTACGGGCCGCGGCTCAATGTTTGGTAGCAAGCCAGCCCCCTGCATCAAGTTAGCTACCAATACGCCGATGTACTTACGCTTAACGGAAGACATGGATATTAATTGCGGTGAAATACTAGACGGCACCGTCTCTGTCCAAGAAATGGGCCAACGTATTTTTGAGCTCTTTTTAGATACCGCCTCCGGCAAGCCATCAAAGAGTGAGCTTTTAGGATTAGGTGACTACGAATTTGTGCCCTGGCAAATTGGCATTATGAGTTGAGCCAAAGGACTAGAATCTTGACCAGCCTTTTTCTGCATTGAAAGGCTATAAAGATCTGTAAAATGGATTGAAGCACACATCAATACCACCACAGGAGTTGCTTTCGTCTCATGAAATTCAAGGACTATTACGAAACGCTCGGCGTTGCCCGTAGCGCAAGCCAAGATGAGATTAAACAAGCCTATCGCAAGCTGGCGCGCAAATACCATCCCGATGTCAGTAAAGAAGCGGGCGCTGAGGAGCGCTTTAAAGAAGTAGGCGAGGCATTTGCGGTATTAAAAGACCCCGAGAAGCGTGCAGCCTACGATCAAATGGGCAGCAATTGGAAAAGTGGACAAGACTTTAGTCCCCCACCCGATTGGAATGGTGGCGGCTTTGCCGATGGTGAATTTAGCGGCGACCAAAGTGATTTTTTTGAATCCCTGTTTGGCCGAGGTGCTCGCGCCCAAGCCGGAAGGCAATCGCAAGCCCGATCCGCCAAAGGCCAGGATCAGCATGCCAAGATCATGATTGACTTAATTGATACTTACCAGGGTGCCAAACGTACCATTGGTTTAAGCATGCCAGCCTATGATGATCAGGGTCAATTGTTCATGCAAGAGCGCAAATTGGATGTCAGCATTCCGCAAGGCATTCGTGCGGGCCAAAATTTACGCCTCGCAGGCCAAGCAGGCCCCGGCTTTGGTGGCGGGCCAGCAGGCGATCTGTATTTAGAGATCGGCATTCATCCCGATGCGATCTACCGAGTCGAGGGTAAGGATGTATTTTTAGATTTACCGCTGAGCCCGTGGGAAGCGGCCCTAGGTACCACTGTCAATGTACCGATGCCAAGCGGCACCCTGCTTGAGCTAACGATTCCGCCCGGCACTCCTGCTGGACGCAAGATGCGACTCAAAGGCAAAGGCATCCCAAGCAAAGAGCCTGGCGATCTCTACGTTGTGCCCAGCATTGTTTTACCCAATGCAGAAACCGAGGCACAAAAAGAAGCCTATCGCACGCTGCAAGGGGCATTTGATTTCAAGCCCAGAACTCACCTGAAGGGATAATTGCTATGACCCAAACACACATCACGTGGATTGAAGGCACTATCGTTGAAAACGAAGTGCACATGACCATGGTGGAACTAGCAGAGGCAGCCAGCACCCCGGAGGATCTCATCATGGCCTGGGTTTCGGAGGGCGTTTTAAGTCCAGCCGGTGCAACGCCTCAGGACTGGCGCTTTAGCGGCGATTCGCTCAAGCGAGCAAAAACGGCTGCGCGCCTCATGGACGACTTGGAGCTCAATTTACCCGGCGTAGCATTGGCCCTGAATTTGCTGGATGAGCTGGATCAGCTTCGCAGTCAACTCCACTTCGCTAATGCGGGCAATACCGCCTCAAGAAAAGAATAAGCAAGCCTCGACTTAGGACTCGGAGCGGCTTAGAAGCAATTCCCAGCGGTGCAGCATGGTATCGAGCTGATTGGTAATTTCAGATAAGCGGGCTTGCATACTTGCGGCCAATTCAGGTTCATTTTTATACAGCTCCGGATTACTCATCGCCAAGCCAATCTCAGCCTGCTCTGTTTCGAGGACTTCAATTTGTAAGGGTAATGCCTCTAACTCTTGGCGCTCTTTGCCATTAAGTTTTTGAATACCGCCTTTAGCGGCAACTGGCTTTGCATCCTTGCTTTCTTTTTCTGCTGGCCTGATTGTTGCTTTTACAGCAGGTTCTGTCTTGAGGCTGCCGTTTTCCGCACGAATTTTATCGGAGCGCGCCTTCTGAATTTTCCAGTCCTCATAGCCACCTTCGTACTCACGCCAAAATCCATCACCCTCATTGGCAATGATGCTAGTTACTACATTATCCAAAAAGTAACGGTCGTGGCTGACTAAAAAGACCGTACCCTTGTAATCCTGAAGCAGTTGCTCCAACAGATCGAGGGTGTCGATGTCTAAGTCGTTAGTAGGCTCATCCAATACCAAGACATTGGCTGGGCGAGCAAACAGACGCGCAAGCAATAATCGATTGCGCTCACCACCCGATAAGGTGCTGACCGGTGAATTGGTTCGCTCCGGTGCGAATAAGAAATCACTTAAATAACTCTTGACGTGCTTGCGGTTGCCGTTGATTTCAATCCACTCGCTTCCAGGGCTGATGTAATCTTCCAGCGACGCATTGAGATCGAGGCCTTCGCGCATTTGATCGAAATAAGCCACTTCAATGCGTGTCCCCATCACTGCTGTTCCGGAGTCCGGCGCAATCGTGCCGAGAATCAGTTTTAATAAGGTTGTCTTGCCAGCGCCATTGGGGCCAAGGAGGCCAACCTTATCGCCACGCAAGATGGTAGCAGTAAAGTCTTGAACGATCGGACGATCATATGCTTTGGAAACGTTTTGCAAGTCCGCCACGATCTTACCGCTACGATCCCCCGCAGAAACAGCCAACTTCACCTGACCCATTTCGTCGCGGCGCTGTGCGCGACTGGCACGTAATTTTTCTAAACGGGCAATCCGGCCAACGCTTCGCGTACGCCTTGCCTCAACGCCTTTGCGAATCCACACCTCTTCTTGCGCTAGCAGTTTGTCTGCTCTTGCATTGGCCAAGAATTCGGCATTGAGCTCTTGGTCTTTTAATACCTCGTATGCTGAAAAATTACCAGGATAGCCGCGCAAAATCCCGCGATCCAGTTCCACGATTTGGGTGCAGACTGCATCCAAAAACGCACGGTCATGGGTAATTAATACGACGGATCCTTGATATTCTTTTAACAATTCTTCTAGCCACGCGATGGAGTCCAAGTCCAAGTGATTGGTTGGCTCATCCAATAACAGCACGTCTGGAACCGCAACCAAGGCTTGGGCTAGAGCGACGCGCTTTTTGGTGCCCCCGGATAGTGCCGTGATTTTCATCTCGGCTTGCAAATGCAAGCGATCGAGGGTTTCGTGTACGCGCTGCTCCCAATTCCAACCACTGACTGCCTCTAGGGCTGACTGCAGTTCATCGAGCCGCTGATGGGATGCGTCATCCCACTCCCCTACGCTCAGGGCTTCATACTCTTCCCTCAACGACTTTGCCTGAGAGACGCCCTTCGAGACCGCGTCAAATACGGTTTCCGTCGCCTCAAAAATCGGTTCTTGGGGCACGTAAGCAATCCGCAGGCCTTGCTGGTATTGCAATAGGCCATCGTCTAGCTTTTCAAGGCCAGCCAAGATTTTAAGGAGGGATGATTTACCAGTGCCGTTACGGCCAATTAAGCCAACGCGCTCACCGGATTCAAGTGAAAAAGCGGTGTTTGCTAGTAAGTCAACGTGGCCAAAGGCCAGTTTTGCATCTGTCAGTACGATTAAAGCCATGACGCATTATCGTCTGTTCTGAAAACCAAGGCCGATAAACGCCATCTTAGGAGCATCCGCTATTGCGGGTGCTGGGCCAAATACTCCAATGCCAGTGCCTCGGCGACTTTGATGCCATCGATTCCGGCGGACATAATGCCACCAGCGTAGCCTGCCCCCTCCCCTGCGGGATAAAGGCCTTTGATATTTAAGCTTTGGAAATTCGCACCGCGCGTAATCCGCAAAGGGGATGAGGTGCGGGTCTCGACGCCGGTCAATACCGCATCCTTCATCGAAAAGCCCGGTATCTGTTTTTCAAATGCAGGAATCGCTTCGCGAATGGCCTCAATTGCATAGTCTGGCAAGCTGCTGGCGAGATCCGTTAAATGGACGCCTGGTTTATACGATGGCAATACGCTACCAAATTCGGTGGAGGGTCTTTGCGCTAGAAAATCGCCGACCAATTGACCGGGCGCCTCATAGCTCTTACCGCCTAACTCAAATGCTTTGGATTCAATGGCTCGCTGAAATTCAATTCCAGCCATCGGGCCACCCGGATAGTCTTCTGGAGTAATGCCCACCACAATGCCGGCATTCGCATTGCGTTCATTACGCGAATACTGACTCATGCCATTGGTAACTACGCGATTCGGCTCCGATGTGGCCGCCACTACCGTACCACCAGGACACATGCAAAAGCTATAGACGGAGCGCCCATTTTTGGCATGGTGTACTAATTTGTAATCGGCCGCGCCAATCAGCGGATTGCCCGCATGCGGGCCCAAGCGTGCCCTATCGATCATCGACTGCGGATGCTCAATCCGAAATCCAATTGAGAATGGCTTTGACTCTAAATACACGCCGGCGTCATGTAAGGCCTGAAAGGTATCGCGCGCACTGTGACCCAAGGCCAATATGACCTGATCCGCAACAATATGCTCGCCGTTCTCCAGCTGCACACCGCGAATCTGCTGACCTTCAATATCAAAGCCCGATACTTTTTGGGAGAAGCGAATTTCGCCACCCAGGGAAATAATTTCTTGGCGCATTTTTTCAACCACACCCACTAAACGAAAGGTGCCGATGTGCGGCTTGGCAACGTACAAAATTTCCTCCGGGGCGCCAGCCTTTACAAACTCATGCAATACCTTGCGTCCGTAAAACTTTGGATCCTTAACCTGACTCCATAATTTGCCATCGGAAAAAGTACCGGCACCACCCTCGCCAAATTGCACATTGGACTCGGGATTGAGGGTGCTCTTACGCCACAAGCCCCAGGTATCTTGGGTACGCTCTCGCACTGCTTTTCCGCGCTCCAAGACAATCGGCTTAAAGCCCATTTGCGCTAACAGTAGTGCTGCAAAAATACCGCAGGGGCCAAAGCCGATGACTACCGGCCGCTGCTCCATTTTTTGGGGTGCTTTCGCTATAAAGTGATACCGGGTATCAGGCGATGGTCGCACGTGGGCGCTGCCAGCAAATTCCGTTAATACCAATGCTTCGTCTTTAACTGAAACATCAACGGTATAGATGAATGACAAGGCCACATTTTTACGGGCGTCATAGCTGCGCTTAAATACCTCAAAGGAAATCACGTCTTTTGGGGCAATTTTAAGAAAACGCACGATGGCTGCCTCCAGCGCTTCTGGGGCATGGTCAATCGCAAGGCGCAGCTCAGTAATTCGAATCATAGGGCTATACGATACACAGTCTTGGGGCCTAAGTAATCATCTGCTACGCCTGCTGTTTTTTTGGTTATATTAGACGCCATGCAATCAACACCCCTATTTCAGTCTCGCATTGGCCTAGGCACGTGGCAAATGGGCGAAGACCCCAGTCAAGCAAAGGCGGAGTGCGCAGCCATTGCGCATGCCCTTGCGGTCGGATATCGCCTTATCGATACCGCCGAAATGTATGCCGATGGAGTAGCTGAATCGCTGGTCGGCAAGGCGCTAGGTTCCTTTGCCTCGAATCGCCGTGAGGAACTCACCTTGGTATCCAAAGTACTGCCACACCACGCCAATAAGAATGGCACGATTAAGGCATGCGAGGCGACTTTACTGCGCATGCAATGCGACTATCTGGATCACTATCTACTGCACTGGCAAGGCAGCCATTCGTACGAGAGCACAATCGAAGGATTTTTAACGCTGCAAGAGCGCGGGCTGATTCGCCATTTTGGTGTTAGCAACTTTGATCTTGAGGCCCTGCAGCGCTGGCGCGCAGCAGAAGAGAATGTAGGCTCTTCCTTTCACTGCCAAAGCAATCAGGTGTATTACGCTCTCAATCAGCGCGGCATTGAATTTGATTTGTTGCCTGCCATGAATACCCTGAATATCGCCCTCATGGCGTACTCACCACTGGGCACCGGCAACCTCGCACAGCACGCCGGCTTAGCGCTGCTCGCCGCCGAGCATGGCCTTACTGCTGCCCAGTTGGCACTAGCGTGGATTTTGCGCCACCCTCATGCCGTGGCCATTCCGAAATCAACCCATCTCGCTCGCATTGAAGATAACTGGCGGGCAAGTGAAATCCAATTGAGTACGACTACCTTGACTCAATTGGACGCCCTCTTTACATCGCCGACGCGGGCCAGCCGATTAGCCATCATTTAAGCCTACACAAACATGATTGCAATTGAAACGCGGTTTTGGTTAGCAGCGCGCGATGCGGCATATGCCATTCGGCATGCGGTTTTTGTAGAAGAACAAAGCATTCCTGCCGAATTGGAAATCGATAACTACGACCCGATTGCCGAGCATGCGCTGGCCTTCTTGGATGGTCAGTGCGTTGGCACCGCACGAATCTATCTAGACGAGGAGGACCCCAGCAAAGCCAAGATTGGGCGCATGGCAGTCTTGAAAGAATTTCGCGGCCAAGGCATTGGAACAGCCTTGCTCGGCGAAGCGATCCGGGCTGGAATGATGCAAGGCGCAAACGTATTTGAGCTCCATGCGCAGCAAAGTGCGGCCCCTTTCTACGCCAAACTGCAATTTAAACCCGATGGCGCAATCTTTGATGAAGTGGGCATTCCCCATCAATGCATGCGGCTGGTTCTGAGCGCTCCAGCACCGTAATACCCCAAGGGGATTATGATGGTCTGTTTTCTGCAGCCAATCAGGGCAAATAGCGGATTAATCTAGGGATCTTTTCATGGCATTGCGCGCAACCATTCACAAAGCAGAACTCCACATCTCCGATGGTGACCGCTACTACTATGCCAGTCACCCCTTAACGATTGCAAAGCATCCGTCTGAGACCGATGAGCGCATGATGATTCGCCTCATTGCCTTTGCCCTTAACGCACAAGAGCATTTGGTTTTTACCAAAGGATTGAGCGATACCGACGAGCCTGATATTTGGGTGAAAGACCTTACCGGCGCCATCAATCTGTGGATCGATATTGGCCAACCCGACGAGCGACGCATTCTGAAAGCCTGTGGTCGATCCGATCAAGTAGCGGTCTATTGCTATGCTGGCAACACCAGTAAATTATGGTGGGATGGCATCAAAAATAAGTTGGAGCGCGCGCGTAACCTGAGTATTGTGGCAATACCCGAAGAACAGTCGAAGGCCTTAATTGCACTGGTGGAACGAAGCATGATTATTCACATCAATATTCAAGATGGCGAGATGCTGGTCTCTGCCGATCAAGGTCAAGTCACCGTGGTTCCTGAAGTTTGGAAAGCGGCTACTAGCTAAGATACTTACTCCACAAGTGAATACTGCCTCAACTGATATGAAACCCCATCTCGTTCTGGACACCAATGTCATTTTGGATCTCCTAGTATTTAAAGACCCTAGTACTGAGCCCATTCGACTCCTGCTCGATGCCCAGCAAGTTGATGCAGTAAGAACGCCAGCATCAATGGCAGAGCTGATCGATGTCATTGGGCGTCCGGCCTTTAAACTCAGCCAAGAAGAACAAGAAACTATTCGTGAGGCATGGGAGAGTAGCTCCAGATTGCTTGAAGATGCTGCGATTGAGCCAGCCCCATTTACTTGCCGCGACCCAGACGATCAAGTCTTTATCAATATGGCCTACAGTATTCGACCGGCATTCTTATTGAGTAAAGATCTGCGCGTGTTGGAATTACAAGCCATCGCAAAGCGCCACGGCATTGAGATTAGCAAACAGTACGATTGCTTAGGCGCTACTTAGCTAGCCCTTACCGGAGTATCAAACTCCAAACTACGTATCACTTCGGCTGCAATCTGAAACGAGCGAAGGCGCGCCGCATGATCAAAAATTTGACCGGTAAGTAAAATTTCATCGGCCCCACTAATTTCCAGTAAGCGTTGCAATCCCTGGCGTATGGTTTTCGGTGAGCCAACCACCGAGCAGGCCAAGGACCGCATCACGCCGGCCTTTTCATGGGGCTCCCAATATGCCTCAATGTCGGCAATTGGCGGTGGCAACTGCCCACGGGTATTGCGCCGCGCCCGCGTGTAATGCTGCTGTAAGGTAGTAAAGAGGTATTGCGCCTCTTCGTCGGTATCGGCTGCAATCACATTAACCCCGAATACCGCATAAGGCTGTTTGAGTTGCGCTGATGGGCGAAAGTAAGTCCGATAGGTTTTGATGGCCTCTTGCAAATAATCGGGAGCAAAATGGGATGCAAAGGCGTATGGTAAGCCATAGTCAGCTGCCAATTGCGCACCATACAAACTGGAGCCGAGTATCCAGATGGGCAGTTCTAAACCCACCCCTGGGATAGCACGCACGCGCTGACCTGCTTGATCAGGTGCAAAGTATTGCTGCAGTTCCTGTACGTCTTGCGCAAACGCATGATCACTGCCCTGCAAATCGCGGCGCAGCGCTTGAGCCGTCATCTGATCCGTACCCGGCGCCCTGCCAAGCCCGAGTTCAATTCGACCAGGATATAGGGACGCTAAGGTGCCAAATTGTTCGGCAATCACTAGAGGAGCATGATTGGGTAACATGATGCCACCCGAGCCAACGCGGATGGTCTTCGTACCCTCAGCAATATATCCAATTAATACGGCAGTGGCCGAGCTCGCATTGCCTGTCATATTGTGGTGCTCTGCTACCCAATAGCGCGAATACCCCCACTCTTCCGCATGCTGTGCTAAATTGCGCGAGTTACGCAACGCATCAGCCGCAGTTCCACCCTCCGGAATCGGCGATAAATCGAGAATCGAGTAAGCAAAGGGCATGGCTGGTTTTATAAGGAAAGGGTATTCTGCTGATCAATGCATGCTGTAATGTGACTTGATCATAAAAGAAAGTCTGTGATGACGCAAAAACCCCGTATGGCCCAAGCATCCGATGGACGCTTTGCGCCCAATACACAACTCAGGCACGTCAAGACGGGTGGTCTGTATCGGGTGGTTTGTTTGGCCAACATCGAAGCTGACTTAGCGCCCGTCTATGTGTATGAGTCCCTGCAAACCCATGATTTTTGGATTAGGCCTAAAGCCGAAATGGAAGATGGCCGCTTTGTAGTAGTAGCCGCAATCAATTAGTAGGGGATGCCATGTCAAGCGAAGAACGCATTACCAACGTAGAAGTGAAACTCAGTTTTGCAGAAGACTTGATTGAGAATCTCAATCAGACCATCTACAAACAACAGCAGCAAATTGAGTATTTGTACCGCGAGATCAAGTCACTGAAGGAGCAGATGAGCGCGAGCGGCTCTGAAGGACTGGGTGGCGGTAGCGACGCTAGAGACTTACGCGACGAAATACCGCCCCACTACTAAACTGCAATTAGGCTGCTACAGCAGCTACCGACCGAATCTGGTCCATGGCTTTTTCGAGATGGGCCACGGTGCGATCCACGTGCGTCAATTTCTCTAAACCAAATAAACCAATGCGGAAGGTTCTAAAGTCTGGGCGCTCGTCGCACTGCAATGGCACGCCCGCAGCAGTTTGCAGGCCCAAGGCAATGAATTTCTTACCGGTCTGAATTTCTGGGTCTTCGGTGTAGCTCACTACGACGCCAGCCGCTTCGAATCCAGGAGCAGCTACTGATGGGTAGCCGCGCTCGACTAACATTGCGCGCACTTTTTTACCTAGCTCGATTTGCTGATTACGTAAATGATCAAAGCCCAAGGCCTGAGTCTCTTGCATTACGTTACGTAAAATCTTCAAGGCATCGGTTGGCATGGTGGTGTGATACACGTGACCACCGTTTTCATAGGTTTCCATGATCTGCAGCCACTTTTTCAGGTCAGTGGAAAAACTGGTGCTCTGTGTGCTGTCGATCTTGGTGCGTGCGCGTGCGCTGAGGCCAATTAAGGCACAGCATGGCGAACTGCTCCAACCCTTTTGTGGTGCGCTGATCACAACGTCTACCTTACAGGCCTTCATGTCAACCCACATGGCGCCGGACGCAATGCAATCCAGCACAAACAAGCCGCCAACTGACTCCACCGCATCACCCACTGCGCGCAGGTAATCCGCTGGCAAAATAATACCGGCCGAGGTTTCTACGTGTGGGGCAAAGACGACGGCTGGCTTCTCTTTTTTAATGTAGGCCACTACCTCTTCAATCGGAGCTGGTGCATACGGCGCTTGAGTGGCGTTTTCGACTTGCTTACCCTTAATCACATGAATGTCTTGGGTAATATTGGCCATCTCGAAAATTTGCGTCCAGCGGTAGCTAAACCAACCATTGCGTAATACCAAGATCTTTTCTTGGTTTGCAAATTGACGTGCCACTGCTTCCATGCCAAAGGTGCCGCTACCGGGCACAACAATCGCTGAGCTAGCCTGGTAGGCATCTTTTAGTACGCTAGAGATATCCACCATGACTTTTTTGAACTCTTCCGACATGTGATTAAGCGAGCGGTCGGTGTACACCACCGAAAACTCGAGCAGTCCATCGGGATCAACGTTTGGAAGCAAGCCAGGCATGCTATCTCCTTAGTAATGTAAGCAATAACCCACAATGATACTGGTCATCGGAAAACTACGTGTTTCTAGGGGTATCGGCTAGCGATAAGGCCGCGTAGCCGTTTCTAGGGCAACCGATTGGCCTTTTTCCGCCATGTGGTGGAGTTTGGCCAATAACGCCTTAATCTCCCGATCGCTCAAAGGGGCTAGTTTTTCGGGGATTAAGCCGTAATTTTCGACCATCAGACGGATTGCGCTACGGCGGCCCAGGATCTTAATTAAGAGATACAGGCCCAACAAAACGGCTAAAGCAATGGCGAGAATGGACATAAATGGAGGGTCAACGATTGACTAGGGTGGGGAAATAAGCCTAAATCTTAGCAAACCCAGCGGGCTTATTTAACAAACGGCAGTTCATCCCAGCAGGTGGTGTAGTGGGGAGAGCGATTTTCAGAGCGCATGGCCCACCCTACCGTATTTCCCATTGCCGCAGAATGCACGGTCTTTTTTCCAAAGCGGGTATTCAGGGTATCCATTACCTTCATCAACTCAGCTGATTTGTGATTCCAGCTACGGTCATCGAATAAGCTTGGCTGTTGCTGCGCCTTTTCTGAAATCCCGCTCAGCACAACGCCGGCTTTTTTATAGCGATAACCAGCTTTAAAAATCCGCCCTAAACCGGTCAGCGCGGCATCCGTTAATACTAGGGTGTCGTCGCACGCCTCCACTAGCCCAACCGCAATGCTCGGACTGTATTGCGGCTCACCCGGCTTAAAGCGATTGGTGCGTACAAATACCTGAATCATCGCTACCACCGACGATTGCGCACGCAATTTTTCGCAGGCCCTAGCCATATGAGTCGCTACCGATTCCTCAAGCTCTGCTCGGCTGGTCACCGCCCTACCAAAACTACGTGACGCAATAATTTGCTGCTTCGCTGGCACCACTTCCTCAAGCTCTAAGCACGATATGCCATTGAGCTCGCTGCTAGTCCGCTCCATCACTACACCAAAATGCGCTCGCAGCATTTTTGGCGAGGCGCAGCGCAAATCCCATACCGTCTGAATCCCCATCGCCTGCAGGCGCAACGAAATTTGACGGCCTACCCCCCACACCTCACCCACTTCGGTAATTGATAGCCAATGCGCTAGCTCTGGACTGGTTAACGCGTTCAGATCACATACCCCATTGAATACAGGATTTTTTTTGGCTAGATGATTGGCTAACTTAGCCAAGGTTTTAGAGGCGCCCATGCCCACGCACACCGGCAATCCGGTCCATTGCCGAATCCGACTACGCATGGCCTCCCCCATCGCTAGCGAGCTTGGGTAAAGATGGGTAACGGCATCGATGCGCAAGAAGCTTTCATCGATGCTATAGACCTCCATATCCGGTGAAAAGTCCCGCAAGATCGAGACCACACGCTCGCTCATATCACCATATAAGGTGTAATTTGACGATAAGGCTTGTATGCCATGCTGGGCTGCTAAGTCCTTGAGTAAAAACCAGGGTGTCGCCATCTTCACACCCAAGGCTTTGACTTCGCTGCTGCGCGCTACGGCACAGCCGTCATTATTGGATAGCACCACCAGCGGTACGCGCTCTAGGTGCGGCTGAAAGACCCGTTCACATGAAACGTAAAAGTTATTGACGTCCACCAAAGCAAAATGCGCTGCGCGCGGCGCTACCCCCATCGCTGCCCCCATCATCCAGAGTGGCTAGTATCTTGCTGCTCAGCATGCGGCACTTTTTTATTACTGTACTTACGCACTACGCCAATCACCACACCCCAGACTTGCAACTCAGCGCCATCCGTAAAGGTGATGGCTGGGTAGTTGGGATTTTCAGGGCGCAACTCAATCGTGCCGCGGTATTTGTAGAGGCGTTTGATGGTGTAGTCGCCATTGACAACGGCGACGATGATGTCCTGGTGCTTGGGCTTGAGGGCTCGGTCTACTACAACCTTGTCACCGTCTGCAATGCTGGCGCCCAGCATCGAATCGCCGCGCACCGTAAACAAAAAGGTGGCGGGCTTATTCTGAATCAAGTACTGATTCAGATCGAGCGCATCCTCGACGTAGTCTCCTGCAGGCGAGGGAAAGCCGGCAGACAAGCCATGCACCAGTAGGCGTAACTCGGCGGGTGGCGCCTCAAAGACAAGGCGCTCGGGGGTTTGGCTCAGCCCTAACTCAGAAACAGCCTGAATCGGTCTTAAAACAGGGGAGTTCATGGTGGTTTTTCGTTAAAGTACTGTATAAAAACACAGTATAAACACCCCATCCTAAAAATGCCAAATTTACTAAAGGAATTGGCTTTTTAATGCGGATGGGGGCGATTTCAGCGGCCTTCGACTGGTAAGATCAATTGCACCCCTTTCCAGAAAGCGCCTCACTATGCCAAACCTCCTCCCCTTTTTCGCGCAATGGGGCCTAACCGCCCTTTCCTTGTGGGTGACGAGTTTTATTTTTGATGGCATTCAATTTGATGGCGCAGCCGCGCTCATCATTGCTGCCCTGGTATTGGGCTTTGCCAATGCGATTGTGAAACCCATCCTCATTTTGCTCACACTGCCACTCACGGCTTTAACGATGGGTCTCTTCTTGCTGGTCATTAATGCGCTGGTTTTGATGCTGGTCTCAGCCGTGGTGAGTGGCTTTACGATCTCAGGCTTTTGGACCGCCTTCTTTGCGGGCATC
>CANHMJ010000030.1 GCA_947461805.1 Burkholderiaceae bacterium | reverse complement strand
TCGCGACCAACGGATTAAAAGAAGTCGTGGCTCTTCAAAACCCTATATAAATCAATGGCCTCAAGGGTCAAAAAATGACTGTGCGATTGAGTGTGCGATTGCATATTGGTGCAAAGTTCGAATCTGTGGTCCGGATTTCGATTGTTTAATTTTAAATAGAGTTAGGTTGATTCTGACCCGGGCCACTAAGAAACACTAAAACCAACTTCGGGCGGTTTTATCTTTCACAAGGGTTGAATTGTAGAATTAACTTTTGTAATCTTTTAATAGGATTTGATTGAATGAATATTTTGAGGGCAAGTAAGTCCATTGTTTGTTTCTCGCTTGCTACTTTTGCTCTTTTGGTCTGTTTCAATAATGTAGCGGACTATGGGTCTAACTACGCTTTTGTTCAGCACACTCTTTCTATGGATACGGTTTTTCCAGAAAATGCTTTGAAGCACAGAGCCATTCTTGACCCCTTTGTTTGGAATCTTGCCTATGGCTTAATCATCTTTGCCGAATTTTTAACGGGCGCTCTGTTGCTCATAGGCGCTATTGGCCTAATCAAGAATATTCATTCTCCCTTGGCATTCAATAGGTCCAAGAACTGGGTTTATCTTGGATGTCTGGTTGGTTTTGTACTCTGGTTTTTTGGATTTATTGTTGTTGGTGGTGAATGGTTTTGTATGTGGCAATCCGAGAAATGGAATGGTATTGAGGCAGCCTTTCGATTTGCTGTTCTTATTATGCTTACATTACTGTTTATCGCAATGCCTGAATCTGAAAGCGATAATAATTAGAGAAGAAACTCTTGTGTCGGTGGTTCGACCCCCCCCGGTCCACCAAGAATTACCAAAACCACCTTCGGGTATTTTTTATTTGGCCGTCATAGTCTAGTCTCTGTAGACTAAGGTCTACATTGGAGTCAAAGATGAGGTATTTAATTTCATTGTTATTGGTTTGTATTTCGATATCCACTTTTGCCCAATCAAAAGATGGCGATGCGAGCAAAAATCAAAATCTAGGCGAAATAAAGGTTATACAAATACTTAAATCCTCTAAACAGTGGGATGGAAGCCCGTTGCCTCCCTATCCTTCAAAAAACCCGGAAATTACTATTCTTAGCTATGAAATACCACCAGGCATACGATTGCCAATGCATAAACACCCAGTCATCAACGCTGGAGTTGTTTTACAGGGAAAGCTAACAGTCATTACCAAAGACGGAAAACAGCTAAATCTTAATGCTGGAGACTCGATTGTTGAGTTGGTAGATAAATGGCACTATGGTGTTAACCAAGATACTGTTCCTGTAAAGCTAATTATGTTTTATGCAGGAGAGGTTGGGACTCCATTGGCGATTAAAGAAAATGATTAAGCATTCTTTGTTCTGGTCGATTTTGCTCCAGGCCATCAAGTATCACCATAACCACCCTCGGGTGGTTTTTTGTTGGAGCCTCTGAAAAGTGACCACGCCTTTTCAAAATTCTATATAAATTAATGATCTATACGATAAAAAAATGACTTTGCGATTAAGTGTGCGACTGCTTTTTTTACATGTTTGAATCTGTGGACTGGATACCAAACTTTTCAACTTTCAAAATCCAGTGAGACTTTTTAAGTCTAAAGCTCGAATACCCTTTATTGCATAATTTAGTTTGCGTTACATGCGAAGTCGATTGTGGACGCTAATAAAATTTCTTGCGAGTAGTCGTTTTACAGCCGCACTCCAGAATACAACTGATTTACTTGAGCAATTTCAATTTGTGGAGTGATTTCTTTTGTGCGTTGGTGAAAAGAAGACACGCTTTACAAAACGTGGACTTATTTCTTTTTTGGGTTGGCGGCTGTTTGAGCGCCAGGCTTATTTAGTTTCAACTCCAGCTTTCGTCCTTGGTAAAGTAGGGTAGCGCTTTCATCGTTAATCGACTGCAGGATCAGGCCTTTGCCGATGGATTCGCCGATGCTGATGGCATTAGTGGGTTTGCCATCGATCTCAAAAATAGCAAAACCATCGAGCGAGCCATTGGCATTTTTACCCGTCGCAACTACTCCCCGCAGATAGATGGTATCGGTGCTTAAGGGTTTGCTACCAAATAAATCGTATGCTGCAGTGCTGTCTTGATTAGCATAAAGCGTTATACCTGAATTGTTTTTATTCCCAGGGGAGGGCGCGGATGATGAAACGATAAAAGGCACCGAGGGCAGTTGCCACCACTGCAATAACCAATATGTGAGAGCCATTGCGGTAATCGCCATGCCGAGGTATTGGAGGGGGCGTGCCACTACTGCCGGATGAAGGTGTGGTCTAGAGCCTAGCGGCATGTGGAGATTAGGCCGCGATCTTAGTTTTTGCAGGGCTTCACTGGCGCCTTGCTCTATTTTGGTACGAGCCGATGCCGCCAAGCCAAGGGCACTCGTTTTTTCAGTGGTAGATTGCAACTGCTTGTTTAAGCGGGCTTGCAAACGCGCTAGAAAGTCACTCAATTCGCCAAAATCCCTATAAAATTTAACTCAGTTTAAATCATTGAAAAGACTATGTTAATTTTCCACCAGCTCAGCCAAACCCTTTGCTATCGACTACATCAGTTTGCACGGCAATGCCAGCGCCTGATCCCATCCAAACCTGTTCTGCTGGGCTCGCCTGTACTGCGCAATCACCGTGAAGCCGGTTTTACCTTAATTGAAATCATGGTGGTCATTGCCATTATTGGTATTCTGGCAACGCTGATTGTGCCCAATATTATGGGGCGCCCGGATGAAGCGCGGGCCACCGCTGCCAAACACGATGTGGGTACCATCAACCAAGCACTCAAACTGTATCGCCTCGACATTGGCCGCTACCCTACTACTGAGCAAGGCCTGAAAGCCTTGGTCGAGAGACCAACAAGCGAGCCAATACCGCAAAACTGGAAAACCGGTGGCTACTTAAGTTCTGTACCCAAAGACCCATGGGGTAATCCATACCACTACAGCAATCCTGGCACCCGCGGCGAAATCGATGTAATCAGTTACGGTGCTGATGGGAAGCCCGGCGGAACCGGAACCGATGCGGATATTGGGAACTGGTAATAGAACGCCCCAAGGTCAAGCGCGGCTAGCGCAATATCGGCAGAACGAAGCTGGCTTCACCTTAATTGAGTTCTTGGTTGCGATTGCGGTGATGGCAGTGCTATTGGGCATTGCCGTCTTAGCGTTACCCAATCACGATGAGCGTTATTGGCGCGATAACTTGGATCAGCTTGTCAGTTCACTTAACTTTGCCCAAGAGGAAAGTACCATGAGTGGCAGTCCCATGATCGCCCAAGTTGATATGATTGGTTGGCGCTTTAGCGTTCCCCTCTCCGCAGTGACTGCAGCGGGTAGCAATCCGGGAAGTACTTTTTTGCCGGATGTCTACCGCGCACAAACCTGGCATAAGCCAGTTGAGATCTCCCCAGTGCAATTGAGTTTGGGTGGTGAGAGCATTACCGAGCCCCTGCAAATACCAATTAAGCAAGAAAACCGCCAAGCTGTGTTGATGCGTTCTACCAGTGGGCGCTTTCAGTGGGTGCGCCCATGAGACTCCGCAATCCTTTTGTGCAAGCAAAAAAACAAACACAAACACAAATGCAAACGCAAACACAAACGCAAGCTGGCTTTGCTTTGATTGAGGTGCTAGTAGGCCTTGCGGTATTAAGTATTGCGCTGATTGCTGGATTGAAGGCAATCGCCAGTGCTGCCGATACCCAACTGGTGTTATCGCAGCGCACCCAGGCGCTGTGGAGTGCAGATAATGCCCTAGCTGATTTACGCATGAATCGCCAATGGCCAGAGATGGGAACCACCACCTTCAGTTGCCCGCAAGACCGCTATGTATTTGTATGTCAGCGTAAGGTATTGAGTACCCCTAATCCTAGCTTTCGGCGTATTGAGTTGACCGTGTATTTGGCGAGCCCTACTAGCGCCGATGTGGCTAGCGGTCCCAGGCTAGCCTGGCTAACTACGATTTTGCCCAACCCCGCTGGTGGTTCCTTATGAAACTGCTGCGCGATGAGGGCTTTGCACTGATTGAGGTGTTGGTTGCCATGACCATCATGGCCTTGGTTGGCCTCATGGCCTGGCGCGGCATGGATGCCTTGATACTGGGGCGTGAGGTGATTGATCGGCGCGCCAATCAGGATGCCGCGTATACACAGCTTGTTAATCAGTTTGAGCGCGATTGCCAATTTGTTTTGCGTGCCGAAGTCTTGGGTAGCAACCCGTTATCTGCTGGAGCAAAGAACATCTGGTGGATACGGCAATTGCATGCTGATAATCGCGATGCGTGGATGATTGTGGGTTATGGCATCACGCCAGCTGGATTGCAACGCTGGACTAGTGCGCCCTTATTGCGGCGTACTGAAGCGGTAGCTCTGTGGTCTGGCGTGAGCCGTGATCCCGATCTGCTATCGAGCAGCTTTCGGGTTAGCCTCACCTTGCCTGACGTTATCCGTCAAACGGCGTTCGTGCGAACGGTACTCCCTAGCGGCGCGAGCGCCATACCGCCTGCAACGCCCACGCCAACAAATCCATCTGCTGCTGAAGTCAATGCCAGTGCTAATACAGTTAGTGCCGCTCCCAACACTCCGCCAACCATGGCTGCGATGACGCCAGATCATCGCGGGGTGGTAATGCAATGGTGGCTGCGCAGCTCCAATTTGCCGATCACGCGGTCGTGTTTGATGGGGAGCGGATTGTGAGCGAGGTTTTATTTTATTGTCCAAAATCACCGCAGGCAGAGCGGGGCTCGGCCACCATCACCGCACTCATTGTGGTGGGGGTTGCTGCGGTACTCATAACCGGATTAATCTGGCGCCAGCAAATGCAGATCCGCACTTTAGAGAATGCCCGTGACCGTGTGCAAGCGCAGTGGTTACAACGTGGTGCAGTCGATTTTGCTCGCTTGGTTTTAGTCGAGGATCAGCGCGCATCGCAGTTCGATCACTTAGGTGAGGCCTGGGCCTTGCCATTAGCCGATGGCCGCATTGCCGACTTTCTGAAAAACACCGACGTGCCCGATGAGATTGCTGCGGTGACCTTGCAGGGCCAGCTAATAGATGCGCAAAGTCGATTTAATGTACTCAATTTATGGGATAGCCAATTTAAAACGGTGCAGGTCGCTGGGGTACAGCAATACGCCCGATTACTTGATGCCTTGGGATTGGATCGCAATTTGGCGCAGTTAACAGCGCAATCGGCTTTGCAAGCCGATCTACCCCTGTTTGATTTGGAGGGTTTATTGGCCTTGCCTTCTTACACGCCGGCATTGCTTGAGCAACTTAGGCCATTTATCACCTTCTTACCCAGAGCTACTGCCATCAACGTCAATACTGCCCCGGTAGAGGTCTTGATGTCGGCCATTCCGGGTCTATCGCGCTCGGTTGCCGCCAATGTAGTGCAGCAACGTGCTAGTCGACCAATTAAAACCCTGGATGAGCTGAGAATATCCTTAAACCAGGCCGATGGTACTCAAACCAGCGCGATCGATGCGAGCCTCTTGGATGTTAAATCGCAGTTTTGGCTGGCGGGTTCCGAAATCAGGCTGGGACGGGGTATATTTATCAGTTCTACCTTGATACAGCGTTCTCCAAGCCCACTCCCCGGGGGGGGATTTACGCAGGTAATTTGGAGCAAAACGGGACGCATTGCCGCCGAATGAGTACATTATTAATACGCTGCCCTCTTAAGCCATTTGCTGGCGCGTTCACTGGTTTAGCCGGTGAGTGGGAAGACCTTGCCTGCGCACAGCGCTTTGAGTGGTGTCTGGTAGAGGATGTTGATGCAATATCACCATCATCAATGCAATCGGGCATTGGAAGTATTGACTCGATGCCTTATGCCGACGAAGTGCTCGCGCTCTTACCCACCTTGGATGTGCGCTTAATCGAAACTAAAGTACCGCTCGCCAATCCCAAAAAACTCCAAGCGATTTTGCCGACCTTATTAGAAGAGTATGTACTCTCTAGTACAGCGACCATGCACATCAGTGCCTTGCCTCCGGTACCAGGCCAGCCTGCGATGGACCGTACCCTAGCAGCGATCGACCGCTCTTGGTTTACCTGGATTACGAGTCAGCTTGAAAACGTACTCACTAGTCGGGTTCGTTTGATCCCCGATTGTTTGCTCTTATCCTTGCCTGGCGATGCGCTTGTGAGTGGACTAGCCACAGACCCCCTG
Organism: Burkholderiaceae bacterium; assembly: GCA_947461805.1. Lineage (GTDB taxonomy): Bacteria > Pseudomonadota > Gammaproteobacteria > Burkholderiales > Burkholderiaceae > Polynucleobacter. Next base: position 7,893 of record CANHMJ010000030.1, on the reverse strand, counting down.
TCGCCATCATTAGCAAAATCCCCCACACTGATGTGCGTGCGCGAGGGTGACGCGCTGGTGTATTGCCAGCGCACCGGAACCCAGATGGGACTTGCGTGGGCTGAATACTGCGCACCAAATGCACAGCAGCACGCCAATGCAAGCCACGATTACCGCAGCAGTAGAGCACTGCCGTTACCGAGCCGACTGGGCTCTATGAGTGCCGTACCTTTTTCTTGGACATGGGCTGCGCCCAGCGCAATTGCTTTTTTAGCAGCAAATGCCAGCAGTCGTGCGCCCAACTTTGCCCTCAATTTATTGCCTGCTGGATTTAAAAGCAGGGTAGGGGTCAGCATGCCAACTGGCCCAAGTGCAGGCCTCTCGGGTGGCGTGCGTGGCGCTACCGCATTGGCCTGGGTTGATCCCTTAACATGGCAGCCTGCCTTGCGCTGGCTGGGTTTGGGTATTGTTACGATTGCCCTGGGTTTCATCGCGCAGCTAGCATGGTTGGGTGTATCGAATTGGCGCTGGGGTCAGCAAATGGAACTACTGGCGATGCAATCGCTCAATCCAGCCAGTATGGCTAAGCTAAACTCAGGCACGAATCAGCATGAAGTGCTCCCCGTATTTTTAGATCAAGCGCTCAGCGCTCAGCGCAGCCAAGGCGCCGTTACCGACGCTGACTTTGCACCCCTTGCGGCTAAGTTGCAGCAACTCAGTAACGCCCTACAGGTGCAATCATTGCAGCAGATTCAGTACAGCGCCAATGCAATGGAGTTTGAATTTAAAACAGGCGGCCTAGATTACAGCAGCCATGAAACAGTAATGCGGGTGATTACCAGTGCGCGTAATTTAGGTCTTTTTGTTACACACCTGGGCGGCACGCGTTATCGCCTAGAGGCCTTTGCTGGACTCGGGGCTAGGCCATGAACTCAAAAGAAAACCAGTCTTTCATGGACAAAATGAGAGCGGGACTTGCTCACGTTAAAGCTGCGTTGACCAAAGACTATTCTTGGCAGGACATCACAGCTTGGCTATCGAACAAAAGAGCGCATGCTTCAGCCCCGAATGCCGACCCCAATTCGAAGGTAGGTAGCGCCGATCGTCCAACACTGGGCTTATCAAATCTACCGATGGCCTTGGCTACAGTTGCAGGGCGGCACCGCATGCTCTTGGCTGCATTGCTATGCATTGGCTTGTTTGCGATTGCGAGCCAAGTATGGCTTTTGCCATTGATGAAAACCACGCAAGCGCAGTTGGATTTGCGTCCCGTGCAGTGGGCTCAGTTGCAATACTTGGTGCGCGTGAATCAAGTTACTACTGCTAATGGCATTGGTGCATCCAGTATGGCTGTAAGCAGTCCACGTGCCACGCTCGTTACCCCGCTCAATGAATCTGAGATGCAAAAAGTGCGTGCCGTACTCGCAGCACGCGACATTAAGCCGAATGTATTGCGCTTAAGCAATGACAACCCACCGCGGCTGGAGTTTCAGGCAAATGATGTGCTGTTCTCGGCATGGATTGAGGTGCTTGATGAATTTCGTCAAGTCTGGCGCTTGTACCCTGAGAGTGTCAGTGCAATAGCGAGCGCCACCCCGGGGCTCGTACAGGTGAGCAGCAGCTTGAAACAAATGCAAGTACAGCAGCAATCGTCAGCGCAGTCACCCCCTCCATCTGCTTTACCTAAAGCACCATGAAGCTTCTATTGGATCGCGCTACCGTGCGCTTACCCCGTTGGCTGTATCTGGCGATTGCCTTGCTCTGCCTTGGCGTTGTTCTGATGCAGTTTCCGGTGCGTTGGATTAGCAGTATTTTGGGTGAGCAAACCGCTTGCCGCGTGGTGTTGCAAGAGCCCATGGGCACAATCTGGCAGGGGAGTGCTGCCTTGGGCTTTTCCGAGAGTAATGCCATGGGCGGTGCGTGTAAACCCCCATTGGCACAAACCGAGCGTTTTCAGTGGAAAACCAGCTGCCAGATTACGGGCCTGAGCTGTACTACTGAAGTGCAGTTTTCAGCACTCGAGAAGCCGCAAATAGCCCAGTGGGGCTGGGGGCAGCCCCTTAGCCTATTCGGCAATGAAATCACTCTCCCGACCACCATTCTGGAGGGTTTGGGTAACCCCTGGAGTACCTTGCGGCCCCGGGGCAGCTTAAGTGCCCGCTGGACTGACCTGAAATGGGCCTGGAGCACAGGAAACCCAGGGTCAGAAACGGCTAACTCTTCGGGGATAATACGAATTACCATCACGAATTTAACGAGTCCGATTAGTCCAGTTGCACCCTTGGGTAGTTATGAGATTCAGGCGAATGTGGCGCAGAATGCCAGCACTTGGGTTTTGTCTACCAGTAGCGGCCCACTCCTTTTAAAAGGTGAGGGCACAATTGGCCACGGACCCGGTAGTAAAGGTTTGCAATTTACGGGCGAGGCGGCTGCAGCGCCTGAGGCAGAAGATGCCTTGGTTGGCTTACTATCCTTGCTTGGTAAACGCGAGGGTAGTAGTTATCGCCTCAAGTTGTAAGACGTACTTTAGAGCAGAAATCAGTCGGTATTTTTTTACGTAAGGCATTGGAAGAGAAGATGCAGAGTACAGTGAAGTCAGAAGGCAACACACCACGTCGCGGGCAGAGCGCTTTGCGCCATTGGCTCCTGCGTGCGCTGGCTTTATGTGTGCTTGGCGAGAGTGTGTTGATTCCAGCGGTGTATGCTCAAAATACGGTGCAAGCCGTAAACCCATCGTCGCAGCGCGTGGCGCAGAACAATGCCAGCTTTAATCCTGTGGTGCGTGCTGTACCCGATGAAGGCAGCGTTACTTTATCGTTTTCAAATGCCGATATTGAATCCGTCGCCAATGTCTTGGCTAAAGCCACCGGCCAAACCATCTTGGTTGACCCCAAGGTCAAGGGCAACATCAACCTGATTAGTAATCGACCACTGAGTAAGGCCAAAGCACTCGACGCCTTTTCAACAGCGCTACGTACTTCGGGCTTTGCCCTCGTAAGTGTGAATGGCATTTACCGCGTAGTTGCTGAAGCCGATGCGAAGCTCATCAGTAACGCAGTGGTAGCGACGCCATCCCAGCAAGGGGGCGATCAGATTATCACGCGCGTGTTTCGTCTCAATTTTGAATCCGCCAATGGTTTACTGCCTGTCTTGCGTCCCTTGGTCTCACCGAATAACACCATCAATGCCTATCCTGGCAACAACACGATTGTGATTACTGACTTTGCGAGCAATATCCAGCGCATCGCCACCTTAATCGAATCAATCGATGCGCCCACATCCAGCGATGTGCAAAGCATTAAATTGCATTATGCGATTGCAACGGACATGGCCACGATATTGAGTAAGGTTCTGGATACGGCATCCACCGGCGGGGCAGACCCCTCACTCAAAACCTTGATCATGGCTGAGCCACGAAGTAATTCCATCTTGGTGCGGGGCGCAAGTAGCGAGCGTATTCGGCAAATTCGGATTTTGGTGGCGCGCCTCGATCTGCCAACGACCAATAACGGCAACATTTGGGTAGTACCCTTGAAAAATGCTGAGGCCACCAAGTTAGCAGTGACCTTGCGCGCCATTGTGGCAGCCGACGCTACTTTGTCGGCCCAAGCAAGCGGTATTCCGGGCCAGCCCGGTACGGTAACGCCCAATGCACCCCTGAATCAACCCACTCCACCTGCAGCACCTGGTGCAACCGGTGGCAGTGCGGCGACTTCGGCCTTAACTAGTTCGAGCAATCCGACCACCGGCGGCATTATTCAGGCGGAGCCCGCTACCAATTCCATCATCATTACCGCTAGCGAGCCTTTGTATCGTAATTTGCGGCATGTGATCGAGCAACTCGATCGGCGCCGTACTCAGGTTTACATTGAGTCTTTGATTGTGGAAGTCAGCTCAAAAAATGCCGCTGAGCTCGGCATTCAGTGGCAAGGAATTGTGGGGTCTGGCAATCAAAACGTCGGCTTTGGTGGAACCAATTTCACGAATCCTCAGGGGCCAGTCGGATCCAATATCCTTGCTTTGGGTTCGAACGTCAATAACATCCTCAATCCGGGTAACCCGAGTGGGGTCCCCATACCACCGCCACAGGGATTAAACCTCGGCTTACTGACCAAGTTCAATGGTACCTATGGCATGTCCGCATTAATTTCGGCGCTGGCGACAACCCAAGGCACTAATATTTTGTCAACGCCTAATTTGATTACGCTTGATAACGAAGAGGCACGCATTGTGGTGGGTCAAAACGTGCCGATCATTACGGGTTCCTACGCACAAACGGGATCGACAGCCACGGTAACGCCATTTCAGACGGTAACGCGTCAAGACGTTGGCTTGACACTTCGAGTGCGGCCACAGGTTTCTGATAACGGCATTGTCAAGATGCAGATTTTTCAAGAAGTTTCCTCCATCGCTAATCCCTTTTTTCCATCGGGCATCATTCTGAACAAGCGCAATATTGAATCCAATGTACTAGTGGATGATGGCCAGATTATCGTGCTGGGTGGCTTGATCGAAGACAAGTACAACGATTCATCGAGCGGCGTCCCTTTCTTAAAAGACATTCCGTACTTGGGGGCCTTGTTTCGTTCGGACGCCAAGGAGCGTACTAAAACCAATTTGCTGGTATTTATTCGCCCTTACATCTTGCGGGACCGTGACCAAAGCGCCGACATTACGCAAAACCGCCTTGATTTAGTGCAAAAGACCGAAGATCAATTTAAGCAGTCCCCCATGATCTTGCCGAAAGAGGACTTGCCACGGATTTCGGATATTGAGCCACCAATGGTAAAGCCAGCCACTCCTGCAAGCCCCAATGTGCCATCCTCTGGATTGACAAAGCCGATACCGGTTCGACCCTCTTCCGCGCCAGCCTCGGCTACACCGTCTGGCCCGGCTCCCATTACGGTGCAGTAAGCATGGTGCGCATTCCGTTTGCATATGCGCGAGCAAACCACATTCTGCTAAAGCCAAGTGCGGCAGATGGGGAGTTTCCGACTGTATTGCACAGCCCAGAAACGCCCTTATCTGTATTACATGAAATATCGAGACTAGTGGGGCCGATACAGCGCATTGAACAGTCCAGTGCAGAAGTAATGGAGGCCCTGAATACCGCCTACTCCAATGGTGACTTGGATGCTGCGCAAGTGGTAGATGAAGTCGAGGAGGCGGTTGATTTAACCCGCCTCTTGCAAGAGATGCCCGTATCGGAAGATTTATTAGAGATGAATGACAACGCACCCGTCATTCGGATGATTAATAGCTTACTCAAACAGGCGAGTCGCGATGGTGCATCGGACATTCACCTCGAGGCATTTGAGCGCAAGTCGATGGTGCGCTTTCGGGTCGATGGTAATTTGCGCGACATTGTGGATATGCGGCGTGACCTGCATGCAGCGCTTGTATCTCGCATCAAAATCATGGCTTCCCTCGATATTGCAGAAAAACGCATGCCGCAAGATGGCCGAATTTCTTTACGGGTTGGCGGCAGGGCAATTGACGTGCGGGTATCGACACTACCCACATCCCACGGGGAGCGCGTCGTACTCCGTCTATTGGAAAAGAATTACGACCGACTCGACTTACGTGCCCTTGGTATGGCGGACGATACCTTTAAACAATTTGATCAGTTGATCCATCGGCCGCACGGCATTGTGCTGGTAACCGGACCAACGGGCAGCGGCAAGACCACCACCCTGTATGGCGCTTTATTGCGCCTACGTAACAAGATTAATAACATCATGACGGTTGAAGACCCGATTGAGTACAACCTCGATGGCATTGGACAAACCCAAGTCAATTCCCGAATTGATATGAACTTTGCTCGGGCCTTGCGTGCCATCTTGCGCCAAGATCCAGACATTGTGATGATCGGTGAGATTCGGGATTTGGAGACGGCGCAGATTGCCGTACAGGCGTCGCTAACCGGTCACTTGGTTTTAGCAACATTGCATACCAACGACGCACCATCTGCAGTAACACGCTTGATTGATATGGGTATCGAACCCTTCTTACTTTCATCCACGCTTTTAGGGGTGCTCGGGCAGCGTTTAATTCGGTTGTCGTGCCAGACCTGCAGCGGTAAGGGGTGTAGTGTGTGTGGCGATTCCGGTTATAGTGGCCGCGCTGGAATTTATGAGTTGATGATTACCAATGAAGCTATTCGGGAGTTAATTCATCAGCATGCTGCCGAGAGTGAGATTCGTAAACAAGCCTTTGCAGGCGGCATGCGAACCCTCGCAGACGATGGCAAGCGCTGGGTGAATGAGAAAAAAACGACCCCTGAAGAAATTCTGCGTGTCACGGGCTCCGTGGATATTGAATAAACCCATTGAATAAGTTCAGAGGATAAGTACGCCATGCCACGCTACCGTTTTGAGGCCATGAGTTATGCCGGCAAGAGTGAGCGCGGCAGCATCGAAGGGGAGAGTGCGCGCGCAGTACGCCAAGCTCTGATGGCAAAGCAATTGGTACCAGTCAGCGTTGAACTGGAGACCGAATGGAGTAAGCAGTACTTTTGGAATCGGTGGTTTTCTAAAAGTAAACCCATTAGCCGAGCTGAACTGGCAATGCTCACCAAGCAAGTGGCCATCTTAGTGCGCTCGGGCGTTCCGATTGAGGAAGCCTTGTCGGTGCTTGCCGACGAAAGCAGTCAATCACATATCAAAGCCGTACTGCAGTCGGTCGTTGCAGAGCTGCGCGCGGGTTTGCCACTCTCGCGGGCGATTGCGACCCAAGCCGAATCGTTTGATCCTCTGTATCAAGGCGTTGTAGGTGCTGCAGAGCAGTCCGGAAAAATGGGGCAAGTTTTAACTCAGCTGGCTGAGTTTTTAGAAAAGCGTCAAGCTTTAAAACAAAAAGCCTTGGGCGCCTTGGCTTATCCGGCGATGTTGACGGGCGTGGCTTTTCTGATCGTGCTATTTTTGATGTTGTATGTGGTACCGCAAATCGCACGGGTGTTTCAGAATACCAAACAGGATTTGCCCTTTTCCACTCAATTTGTCCTGGGTTTATCGCACTTTGTAGTGACTTGGGGTTGGTTACTCGCCATTGCCATTGCGCTTGCGGTGTGGCTTACTCGCCGTGCCTTGGCCAAAGAAGAGGTTCGGCTTAGGGCTGATCGGGCGCTACTCAATTTACCCTTAGTGGGCCCCTTGCTATTGGGTTTTGAGACTGCCCGCTTTGCCAATACGATGGCGATGCTGGTATCCGCTAATGTACCGATTCTGGCGGCACTGCACAGCGCGCGGGATACGTTAGGTAATGCTGTGCTGCGCGCAGCGATTGATTCCACGGAGGTCCGCTTGCGTGAAGGAACCAGCTTAGCCCGCGCGCTGGGTAGTCAAGGAGTCTTTTCTCCGATTTTGATTCATTTGATTCGGTCGGGCGAAGCATCGGGTAAGCTGGGGGAAATGCTCAAGTACGGCGCTGAAAATGCCGAATTTGAGTCGGAGCAAAAAACCAAAATAGTGACGAGTTTATTAGAGCCAATACTTATTTTGATCATGGGTTTGATGGTCTTGGGTATTGTGATGGCGGTGATGCAACCAATTCTGGAAATGAATTCAGGGGTGAGGTAAATATGCAAATACTAATAATGATGGGCCCCCATAGCCGGGTGCGGGCTCTGCAGATTTCTGCAGGGCAGCTCATTCTGGGTGGACTGGTTTTTCTTGGACTACTCTTTTTTATTGCTTGGTCGATTACCGGAATTACCAGTCAAACTCGGAATACTCTTTTCTCTATTGAACGTAATGCCTTTCTAGAAACTCGATTCATCGCCCAGTCCGAAGGTGATTACGAAACTAAATTAATGCAATTGCAGCTCCGTATGGATGAGGCGCAGCGTAACCTCAGTCAGCTGGATGATTTGCGTAACCAACTTCTGCGCACCCAAGGTGGTGGGGTAATTGAATT
>CANHMJ010000029.1 GCA_947461805.1 Burkholderiaceae bacterium | reverse complement strand
TGTCGCCCGTAAGTAGGCACCAAATTCTTCATATCAGCGACAGTCGAATTGCGAAAGCCATTTTTGCAGTGAAACCCCATGGAAGTACAAACCAGAACGGAGATAGGCAATGAAGAAAAGTGTCATGTTAGTAGACGATCATCCCGCCATGTTGATGGCCCTCAAAAGTATGCTGCAAGACCAATTGCTGTTTGAAGTAGTAGGCCAGTGTCGCAACGGAGAGGAGTGCTTACAAAGTATGAAACAAATCCATCCCGATATTGTGATTCTCGATCTCGATATGCCTAAAACGGATGGGTTTGATGTGATTCGCCGTATTAGTTTGACTTACCCCGATATCCGTTTGCTTGTTTTATCGAGTCTAGATGAGCATGTGTACGGAGGACGAGTTCGCTCCTTAGGCGCCCATGGTTTTATCAACAAAACGGCAGGGGCCGATGTCATATTAGCGGCCTGCGTAGCCATTTCCCAAGGCTATGCTTGCTTTTCGCACACCCGAAATGGGCATAGCTCGCTCAGCGACCAAGAGAAACTGGCACTCATCTCTGATCGTGAATTGCAAGTGATGAAGTATTTGGGTAAAGGCAACAGTAACCAACACATTTCAGACCTATTGCACATCAGCAATAAAACCGTAGCAACCTACAAAACGCGCATCTTTGAAAAGCTTGGCATCAACAATATAGCTGACCTCATTATGTTTTGCCGTAATAACCACATCATTGAGGGATGATGCGGGTAATTGCATTCGGACCATTCGCTTGCGGCGCCGTACTGCTTTACTGCAGTGCGGCTTTTGCACATCCCATTGAACTGACTACGGTAGAGCAGGCTTGGATCAAAGCAAGGCCGGTGGTGTATTTCAGTATTCATGAGCAACACGCACCCTACCTTGAGCCCCAAGACAGGAATGGGCAAGTTGGGGTTTACCAATCGCTCATTGATGCGCTGAGCCAGCAAACGCAGCAGCAGTACCAACCGATTTGGCGCGCCAACGATGCAGACTTAGCCGACCTACTTAGCAAGCAATCGATTGATTTTGTAATTGATCCGCCTATAGCCTCTCAAAAGCAAATGCAGGCAGGCATCTGGTCAGAGCCTGTGTTTTGGGGTCATAAGGTGATGGTAACGCGTGCCGATACCTTACTCGACAGTCCAGTTATCGCTCAAAAGATGGCTTTTTTTGAAACAGGCTCCATCCACCGAAATCACCAATCCGTAGCCCATTTATTTTCCGCACTCATGAAGCGCGAGTACGACGCCGTAGTGATGCCGATTCGGCTTGCCAGATATGCCATACGTGCAGAACACCAAGCGCATTTAAAGCTCAATGGTTTATATGGTCGTGAGCCACTGGCATACCGCTGGTTTATTGGCAACCATGCGAAAGTCCTCAAAAGCATCCTGGAAAAAACCGTGCATGCGCTTGATCCTGTGGCATCGCGTGCCCTCTTTTCCATCCCCGGTTTTGGTAACGAGCCAAGGGACGATTCTGGTGGTGCCGATCTTGACTTTATGCACCAGCATCATGCCCCTTGGAAGCGCCATATTCTGTTTGGCTTTTTATGCGCCATGCTCTTGGGCGGATTTGCTTGGATTATTCATTTGCAGCGCAATCGAAAACAGCATATGCGACAGAATGCTGCCCTATTGATGCAAAAAGAGCTTGCAGAGCGGGCCAATAATGCCAAATCCAATTTTTTAGCTGAAATGAGTCATGAGATTCGAACGCCGATGAATGCTATTTTGGGGGTTCAAGAGCTGTTACTGAAAAGTCCACGCTTGCCGGATAGCGAGAAGCCTTTGTTGCAGAGCGCCCATGCCTCAGCGGAGTCACTCCTCGGTATGCTGAATCAAGTCCTCGACCTTTCCAAGATTGAGGCGGGCAAGCTCACGTTAACGCCGGAGCCCTGCTGCCTTAAAACCCTGATCGAGGAAATTGATGCGGCTTTTTCGATCTTTGCATCGAATCGCCAATTGAGCATGCATACCCATTTAGACCTGCGCATTGCAGAAGTGTTGATGGTTGACTCCTTGCGACTGCGTCAAGTTTTAAACAACATCCTGAGTAATGCCATTAAGTTTACGAATGCAGGTTCGATTCATTTTTCGGTCCGCATCTTGGCCGATGACCATGCGGGCCAGTTAATTGAGTTTCGAGTAATTGATACCGGCATTGGCATGAATCCCACTGATATTGCCATCGCGCTTCAGCCCTTTGAGCAAGTCCGGGCCCAACACCAACAGCCTACGGGCAATACCCCTCAAGGCACTGGGCTCGGTTTAACCATTACCAGTCATTTAATTCGATCGATGGACAGTCACTTGTATTTTGATAGCGAACCTGGAATGGGTAGCAATGTCTATTTTTCTGCCGCTTTCCCTAGAACAACCCAAGTGGCTTCGAATCGATTGATCACCGAGGCCACTCTACATTGTGCGCAGCGCATGCATCGACACGGCAAACAAGTCTGCGCTTTGGTTGTCGAGGATCACCCTGCTAGCCGTCAAGTTCTGTCGCTGCAATTAGAGGCCCTTGGAGCACAGGTCACGGTCTGTGAAAATGCCGGGCAAGCATTAAGACTCCTGAAGCAAAGCCATTTTGATGTCATGCTGACCGATCACTCCATGCCGGGCATGCATGGCGCTGATTTATCGCAATCGATCCGTACTGATGGATTTTCGGAGCTCATTATTATTGGCGTTACCGCCGATATCTATGCTCTGGAAATTCGGCATCGACTGCTTGCTTCGGGCATGAATGCGGTTCTGATCAAGCCCCTTAACTTGGCCACCCTCGAAAATGAATTGGCACGCCACTTCACCATCGAAGAAGTAGACTGCGATACAGAAGAAGACACGATTGCGTTTCCACAACTGGGAAAAAGCAGCCCCGATCAAAATCAAATCGGCAGACTGATCCTCCATGAAATTATGGAGGTACACCACCAGGCGATTGCAGAACTGTCAACTGGGGCTATATCCCAATCCGACCTGGGTAGTCTGATTCATAGAATCAAAGGCGGAGCATTATTAATGAATGCCCTGCGTTTTGCCAATCGCCTAGATAGCCTCGCCACCAACCGTGCTGACCCCACCCCAAAACGGGCAGCCCTGCTAAAGGAATTACTCCTGAAACAAAATAGCGTAATTGATGCTTTTTTAAACCGCACTTCATTTGAATGAATATGACAGTAACCTTGGTGCCCTAGCTCAAGATCAATTAAGTAGACAGCTGAATTTTTAGTGTTTTGGCTGTTTTGGCTTACCATAAGCCGGTGCCACTCTTTTCTACTTCACGCCCCGTAGTCCTTCCTGCATTTCTGCATGCAATCCGACCATTGCAATGGCTAGCGCTGCTGTTACTCTGCGGACTTGGCAGTCAGTCCCTCTGGGCATCGGCCCCTAGCAGCACGGTCGAGGTTCCGCCCGCCGTTTGGCAGTCACTTGCTAAAAATCAAATTCCGCGCGATGCGGTCAGTATTTCGGTTTTAGAGTTGCCCAGTACAGCTGGTGGTAATGCGCGCGAAATACTGGATTGGCGCGCCAAACAATCGATGAATCCCGCTTCCACCATTAAGCTGCTAACTACCTTGGCTGCACTGGATTTACTGGGTCCACAGTACCGCTGGAACACCAATCTGTATACAGATGGCCAGATTAAGAACGGTCTACTCAAAGGTAATCTTTACCTGCGCGGTAGTGGTGATCCTAAATTAGTGCCGGAAGAGCTAGAGCAAATGATGAAAAGCCTGCGCGCATTAGGCATTCAGCGCATTGATGGGAATTTGGTTTTTGACCGCAGCGCCTACAGCCCTGAGGTAATGGAGCACACCACCATTGATGGGGAATCGATGCGGGCCTATAACGTGCCACCTGATCCATTGTTATATGCCTTTAGAACATTATCATTTCAGCTGAATCAAACCAACAATAGCAATGGAGTTGCGATTTCGTATACGCCTGCGCTTGCCTATTTTAAGATTAATAATCGTCTGCGCACCAGCAAGCAAAATTGCGATGACTGGCAAAGAAAGATGCAGTTCGAGTTAATTAAGCATGTCAGCTCGGAGTCAAAAAATTCAGACCAATTAAGTGCTCAATTTACAGGTGAGTTACCAAGCGCATGTAAAAGTATTACCTACAACGTGGTTGCACTGGATGCCAATACTTTTTTAACCTTAGGATTTGCAGCGGCGTGGGAATTGGCTGGAGGCACCTGGGTCAAGCAGCCACAAGGCAAAAACGGTGAGGTTCCACTGTTTGCAAGGCCTTTATTGGAGTTTCAGGGCGGTCCATTAATTAATGCAGTGAACGATATCAATAAATTTTCCAATAACGTCATGGCACGGCAAGTTTTTTTAACACTGGGCTTAGAACGTTTGGGCAAACCAACCTCCATCGCGGCCAGTGATCGGGTCATGCAAGCATGGCTCAAGCAACGGGGTTTGGATTTTCCTGAATTAGTATTAGAAAATGGTTCTGGTTTATCGCGCAATGAAGCCATTAGCGCGCGCCACCTCAATGATCTGTTAATTACTGCCCGTCAACTTCCATCGGGAGATCTCTTTGTACAATCCCTACCCTTAGCCGGATCGGATGGCACCATGAAAAATCGACTGATTAAGCAGTTGCGGCAATTCTTGCACCTCAAGACAAAACCGGAAGCGCGCATTAAGACCGGATCACTTACGGAAGTGCGGACGATATCGGGCTATGTTATTAGTCGGTCCGGCAAAATCTATGCCGTTAGCTCATTCATTAATCACCCCAATGCCTTTCGTGGCATGGATGCCCACGATCAACTGCTGACGTGGTTGTTATCGGGCGGTCCTGAACCAAAGCAAGCCCGCTGAAGACGGTCTCGCACCCCGTCCCACTCCTGCCCCATTGGTGGTTCGGGCATCACAATTAAATCCCAAGAATGATCGTCTAGATCGCGCAACAATCGGTATAGGCGGCTAGCAAATAAGTCACTCTGTTCGGGAATGGTCACCTGCTGAATGTGCGATGCGCCTAATACCTGAGGATCACTCATTTGCTCCGAATCCCACACTATCAGGGCTACGCGCGATTTGGTATCCGGATATTGAGAAATGCAATCGAGTGCTGCGCCAGCGGCGTACAAACGCAATGGTGTGTTCGGTGCGTAATGGGCTTTGAGGCTCCCCGATACGCGGGGCGTCATTTTGTCCGAATCTGCACGCGCGCCCGCTTGCAATACACGTACTCCCGTTTGCTGCACAATCTGCTCTGGCGTAATCGCACCAGGACGCAGTAAAACTGGGGCTCCCGAAGATAGATCCACAATCGTCGACTCGATGCCCACAATGCAATCGCCACCGTCCAAGATTAATAAATCTTCTTGATCACTAAATTCAGCGCTGACATCAGCAGCCCGGGTGGGCGACACCTTGCCAAAACGATTCGCCGATGGCGCTGCTAAGCCACCACCAAAGGCCTGTAAGAGGGCTTGTGCAATCGGGTGGTCAGGGGATCGCAATGCAATGGTGTCTTGACCGCCGGTCACCGCGCTCAATACGTGTTTATCTTTTTTCAACACGAGGGTTAAGGGACCTGGCCAGAAAGCCTCCACCAAGCGCATTGCCTCCTCAGGAAGATCGCGCACCCAGGGTGCAATCAACTTAAACCAAGCATCGGATTGATTCGCTAAGGATGTATCTAGCATTGATGGTGCTGCTATGTGCACAATCAGGGGATGGTCAGCCGGCCTACCTTTGGCAGAGAATATCTTCTGTACCGCCTGTTCATTGCTAGCATCTGCCGCGAGTCCGTAAACCGTTTCAGTTGGAATCGCAACCAAACCCCCCTGCTGTAAGCGCCGCACAGCTTGCTCCACTGCATGCTGTAATTCTGAGCTGCTAAGGGTGGGCTGCGATTCGGCTTTCACTACTACGGCATCACTTAAGGTGAAATACCTAAATCGCCGGCAACGGCAGAGCAATTCTGCCGTGCCTCATCCAGGGATTGGCCAAGGCAATTGACGTGACCCATTTTGCGACCGGGCAAGGGTGAGGCCTTGCCATATAAATGGAGTTTTGCATCGGGATGACTGAGGACGTCCTCCCATGCCGGTTCGATTGCAGTGGTTTGCTGCTTGCCTTCCTTGACAAACCATGCATCGCCCAGAATATTGAGCATGGCAACCGGACTTAACAAACGCGTATCACCGAGCGGCAAGCGGGCCATTGCCCTGACCTGCTGCTGAAACTGGCTGGTAACGCAGGCATCCATGGTGTAATGCCCTGAATTGTGCGGGCGTGGCGCTACTTCATTGGCTACGATGCTGCCGTCGGTAAGAACAAAGTACTCGACACAGAGCACACCGACATACGCCATCTCCTGCGCAATGGCACTGGTCGCTTTTTGAATTCGCTCAAGCAAAGCAGGATGCTGCTGTAGAGATGGTGAAGGCACGGTACTGGTATGCAAGATGCCCTGGCGATGAATGTTTTCAGCGGGCGGAAATGATCGTACATCACCATCGTGCCCGCGCGCCACAATCGCCGATACCTCAAAAGCCAATGCCATGCGCTTCTCTAATATACAAGCAACCTGGCCTAAATCAGCCCAAGCGGTGGCCAATTGATCGCGCGACTGCACTGTAATTTGGCCTTTACCGTCATACCCCAAGCGCACTGTTTTCAAAATACCGGGGAACAGATCGTCTGCAATTAAGGCTAAATCAGCCGTACTAGTAATCACGCCATACGGTACCGGACCGACACCAGAGATGGGGGCGCACTCCGCCAAAAATGCTTTTTCTTTAATGCGGTCTTGTGCAATTGAGACGCAGCTGCTATCGGGTGCAACAAATATTCCGCGCGCTTTAAAAAAATCGAGTGCTTGCGCCGGAACGTTTTCAAACTCGGTGCTAATCGCAGAACATAATGCAGCCATTTCAGAGAGCGCGACTTCATCAAGGTAGTCAGCACATAAATGCTTTTCAGCAACTGATCCGCCTGGACTGAGTGGATCGGGATCTAAAACACAGACTTTAAACCCCAAGGATTGCGCTTCATGGATAAACATACGCCCAAGCTGACCGCCACCCAAAATTCCGAGCCACGCTGGCGCTTTACAGATGCTTGAGGAAGAGGTTGCGTCCATGCTCATCAATTACTTTGGTGCCAATTCCATGGCTTGGGCTACCGCTGTCTGTTTACTCCGAAAGCCTTCGAGAGCCGTCATCAAATCGGCATTGTGCGCAGCCAAAATAGCAATGACATGTAAGGCAGCATTAGCAGCGCCCGCTTCGCCAATCGCAAAGGTAGCCACTGGAATGCCCTTGGGCATTTGCACAATCGAATACAGGGAGTCTTCACCACGCAAATACTTACTGGGAACCGGCACGCCAAAAACAGGAACCAGAGTCTTCGAAGCGAGCATACCTGGCAAATGGGCAGCGCCACCAGCGCCAGCAATAATCGCCCTCAGGCCACGACTGCGGGCTGCTTCTGCATACGCAAACATATCATCGGGCATGCGGTGCGCAGATAAAACCTGAGCCTCATACGGTACGCCAAACTGATCGAGCATCTGGGCAGCATGCTGCATGACATCCCAATCGGAGTTGGAACCCATCACAATGCCAACAACTGCTGTTGCGTTTGAACCTGTGCGCATGACCTGCTCCACTTATGCTAGAAACGAAAAGAGGATCTATTATCCCAGCCTTTTGGCAGGGACTCCAGCGGAATGAAAGCCAATTAGCCTGCCTGACTCAGGCGCGTGAGCGCCTCGCGGTACTTTTCTGCGGTCTTTTCGATCACTTCATTCGGTAGATCGGGGGCTGGCGCGGTTTTAGGCCACGGCTTGCCGTCGATCCGAACTTGCTCTAACCAATCGCGTACAAATTGCTTGTCATACGATGGAGGGTTGGTGCCAAGCTGATAGGTCTCTGCCGGCCAAAAGCGGGAAGAATCTGCCGTCAAAATCTCATCCATCAGAACAAGCTGATTGGCTTCGTCCAAACCAAACTCAAACTTGGTATCGGCGATGATGATCCCGCGGGTTGCAGCGTAGCGAGACGCCTCCTCATACAAGCGAATACTGACATCGCGAATTTGATTCGCTAAGGCCTCACCAATACGGCGTACTACTTCCTCAAAGGAAATATTCTCATCGTGCTCACCCACTGCTGATTTAGCGGCTGGCGTAAAAATCGGTTGATCTAATTTTTGGGCATTTTGTAAGCCTAGCGGTAAAGAGACGCCACATACACTACCGGTTTCTTGGTAATCCTTCCAGCCGCTACCTGCCAAATAACCACGGACTACGGCCTCAACCAAAATAGGCTTGAGTCGCTTGGCTACCACCGCACGCCCTTGCACCTGCTCCACTTCATCTGCTTTCACTACGCTAGCCGGATCAATACCAGTGAGGTGATTTGGAATAACATGGGCTAATTTATCAAACCAAAAATTCGCCATTTGATTGAGGATGATGCCTTTTTCCGGAATAGGTTGCGACAAAATCACATCAAACGCCGATAAGCGATCGGTTGTGATCATCAGTAAACGATCGCTACCCACTTCATAGACGTCGCGTACCTTACCCTTAGATAGCAATGGTAAAGAGGTAATTGAAGTTGCATGCAATGCTTTTTTCATTGCACTACTTCACAATCTGTGCAAGCTGACCTGCGCGATAACGCTCAGCCATTTTTTCGAGTGCCATCGGTTTAATCTTGGCCGCTTGACCGGCACAGCCAAAGGCGGTGTAACGAGCAACGCAGATGGTCTTCGCTGCTTCGCGTGCTGGCTTAAGGTAGTCGCGTGGATCAAATTTTCCAGGATTCTCAAACATATAGCGGCGGATCGCAGCAGTCATGGCCAAACGAATGTCGGTATCGATATTAATTTTGCGTACGCCATGCTTAATGCCTTCCTGTATTTCCTCTACGGGCACGCCATAGGTTTCTTTCATATCCCCGCCAAAAGCCCGAATCTCGGCAAGCAACTCTTGCGGAACACTCGAGGAGCCGTGCATCACTAAGTGGGTGTTGGGAATGCGCTGGTTAATTTCTTTAATGCGGGTGATAGCCAAAATATCGCCGGTTGGCTTCTTGGTAAATTTGTATGCGCCATGGCTTGTGCCAATCGCAATGGCTAAGGCATCGCACTGCGTCGCGCGCACAAAATCAGCAGCCTGCTCTACATCGGTTAATAACTGCTCGCGGGTCATTGCGCCATCGGCGCCGTGACCGTCTTCTTTATCGCCCATCATGGTTTCAAGGGAACCCAAAACACCCAGCTCCGCCTCTACCGTGATGCCAATCGAGTGCGAGAACTTCACCACCTCTTGCGATACGGCGACGTTGTAGTCATAGCTCGCAACCGATTTACCGTCGGCCTCGAGCGAGCCGTCCATCATCACGCTGGTGAAGCCGCTTTTGATCGCCGCCATACATACGGCTGGACTTTGACCATGGTCTTGGTGCATCACCACCGGAATGTGCGGATATTCCTCTATGGCTGCGGAAATCAAGTGCCGCAAAAATGCTTCCCCCGCATACTTTCGGGCCCCTGCTGATGCTTGCATGATGACAGGCGCACCCACCTCATCGGCTGCCATCATGATGGCTTGTACCTGCTCTAAATTATTGACATTAAAAGCAGGTAATCCATAACTGTGTTCGGCAGCATGGTCTAGCAGTTGGCGCAAGGATACAAGGGGCATAACAGTCTCTTCTATTTAAAAGGATAAAAATTCAACTCTATTTTACGTTGATAATTTTCAACGTATTAGTACCGCCAGGGGAGCCCATTGGTGCCCCAACTGTTAAAACAATCGTATCGCCGGCCTTCACCGCACCCATCTGCTTTAGCCGTTCCTCCACTTGAGCCAGTGCCGTATCGCGGTCATTACTAAAGGCCAGACTTAAGGGTGTGACATTACGGTACGTACTCAACACGCGTTGCGTCGATACATTGGGCGTTAAGGCAAAAATTGGCACATGAATATTATGGCGACTCATCCAGATTGGCGTAGAGCCCGACTGCGTTAATGCGGCAATTGCGGTTGCGTGCAAATGGTGCGCAGTAAATAACGCGCCCAAGGCAATGGTCTGGTCGATGCGAGTGAAGGTTTGATCCAGAAAGTCGGTATCAAGCCGCACTTGTTCTGATTTTTCTGCTTCGATGCAAATCTCTGACATCTGTTCAATGGTTTTGACGGGGTACATTCCCGTGGCTGATTCTGCCGACAACATGACGGCATCGGTCCCATCCAACACTGCATTGGCGACGTCACTGACCTCGGCGCGGGTTGGCACCGGCGCATTAATCATGGACTCCATCATTTGCGTGGCCGTAATCGTAAATTTATCGGCTTCGCGAGCTAGCTTAATCATGCGCTTTTGCAAGGCTGGCACAGCAGGGTTACCTACCTCAATGGCGAGGTCGCCCCGCGCCACCATAATGCCGTCGCTTTCAGCAATGATGCTATTGAGGGCATCAGGCTCGATCGCTTCGGCGCGCTCTACTTTGGCAATCAATTTGACCTTGTGCACACCATGCTTAGCGCTCGCTGCATCCGCTAATTTGCGGGCGTAGGCCATATCTGCGCCATCTTTTGGAAAGCTGATCGCAACAAAGTCCACGCCCATTGCAATTGCGGCATCCAAATCGAGAATATCTTTTTCAGTCAAGGCAGGGGCAGTTAACCCACCGCCAGCGCGATTGATGCCTTTGTTATTCGAGAGTGCGCCACCAAGCTCAACCCGCGTATGAATCTCACCGCCCTTCACTGACTCTACTCGCAATACGATCAAGCCATCATTCAGCAGCAAGCGATCGCCCGCGCGTACGTCATTGGGTAAATTTTTGTAGTCAAGACCGACGCGCTCGTCATTACCCAGATTGCAGGCAACATCCAAAATAAATGCGGCGCCTTCCTTCAGCATGACCTTACCATCTGCGAACTTGCCAACCCGGATCTTGGGTCCTTGTAAGTCCGCCATGATGCCGAGCTCACGACCCACTTCAGCACAAATCGATCGGACTAAATCATGGCGTGCACGGTGATCTTCAACGGTACCGTGCGAAAAGTTTAGCCGAACCACATCCAATCCGGCGCGGATCATGTCTCGCAAAACTTCTGGCTTCTCTGAGGCGGGTCCTAGTGTTGCAATAATCTTTGTGGCTCGTAACATGAAACGCTCCTTTTTATTCACTTCCTCGCTCAACCAACACTGCAAAAGCCGGTAATGTTTTACCCTCTAGAAACTCAAGGAAAGCACCACCACCGGTAGATATGTAATCGACTTGATTTTCGATGCCGTACTTGGCAATCGCTGCCAAAGTATCGCCACCACCCGCAATCGAAAATGCTGGAGAGTGGGCAATCGCTGCTGCAATCATTTTGGTGCCGCCACCAAATTGATCAATCTCAAAAACGCCTAAAGGCCCGTTCCAGACAATCGTGCCTGCATGGGCCAACATAGTAGATAGACGTGCGGCCGTCTTTGGGCCCACATCCAAAATCATATCGTCCTCGGCCACCTCATTGGATGGCACCCGATTGGCGCGCGCCAATGGCGAGAGTTCGTTCGCCACCACTACGTCTTCTGGAATCGGTACATGGGCGCCGCGCTTTTCCATTAGCGCCATAATTTCCCGGGCTTCGTTTACGAGGTCGGGCTCGGCTAGGGACCTACCAATCGGTAGGCCTTTGGCCAGCATGAAGGTATTTGCAATACCGCCGCCCACAATCAGCTCATCTACTTTTTCAGCTAAGGCTTTCAGAATAGTCAGCTTGCTCGATACCTTTGATCCTGCAACGATGGCGATCAAGGGGCGCTTGGGATTGGCGAGGGCTCGGCTTAAGGCATCAAGCTCAGCGGCCATCAATGGACCAGCACACGCAATCGGTGCAAAACGCGCCACACCATGGGTAGTGGCTTCGGCCCGATGCGCTGTCCCAAAAGCATCATTGACGTAAACATCGCAGAGTGCGGCAATTTTTTTTGAGAGTGCTTCGCTATTTTTCTTTTCGCCCACATTGACGCGGCAGTTCTCCAGCAGAACGAGATCGCCGGGCTGAAGATCAAAACCGCCATCAACCCAATTGCTAATCAGGGGGACTTTGCGATTGAGGATTTCTGCGATGCGATGCGCTACCGGCGCCAAGCTATCTTCCGGTTTAAATTGACCTTCGGTTGGTCTACCGAGGTGGGAAGTCACCATCACTGCAGCCCCCGCTTGTAGGCAAATTTCAATGGCCGGAATCGATGCCCGAATGCGGGTGTCTTCTGTAATATTGCCAGCCTCATCCTGAGGCACATTCAGATCCGAGCGAATCAGTACCCGCTTGCCTTTTAACAGTCCGGCCTGCGCTAAGTCATTGAGGCGTTTTACTTTAAAAAGGGTATCGGACATGAAAATGCAATTCGGAAAAAGAACAATCTCCCATTCTAAAACCAGTAGCGCAGTGCGCTATAAACCAGCATCCCAATAATCAGGGTCGGCAGCATGGTGCGAAGCCAGGTAAAGGTGATGAAAGCAGCCAAACCAGCCCAAATCTGCGGTAGGGCCCAATTAAACTGGCTTATTTGCGTAGCGCCAGCTGGCATGAGGATTTCGGGGGCCAAAATCGCCACAATCGCTGCCAGGGGAGCATACCGAATGGAGCGCAGAATGATTTCAGGCGTCCGCACCCGATCCCCCCAAAACATAAAAAAGCCCCGTGTACCCAAGGTTACTAGGCCCATGCCCACTATAAGTGCGCTTATTTCTAGGGAAGTAAGGCTTGGCATTCCTAATCTCCCGCGCTAACTGGCTTGGTTTGGGGGTCTTTCGGACGGCGATCGCTAACAATACCCACCACAATTGCGGCAATAATCGCCAGAACAATATTGAGCTTAAAGGGCAAACTCATGCTGAGAACGGCAACGAAGGCCGCAACGCCACCAGCCCAGCGCGCTGCAGCACGGTCCAGCATGGGCACAATAATCGCAATTAAGGCTAAGGTACCCGCAAACTCCAGTCCCCAGCTTTGCGGAATTTGCCCTGCTAAGGCAATTCCCAAGAGGGAACCCATCTGCCAAATACTCCAGTTACCGAAGGTTAATCCATACATAAAGGCGATGCGAGATCGGCGGTCGGCCACACTTTCCTCTGGTGGATGGGCCTCAGGGTGCCTGGAGGTGTACATCAAATAGCCAAAATCGGCCGTGAAATAGCCCAAGGTCGCTCGGCGCCAGAGCGGCAAAGAGCAAAAATGCGCCTGCATGCCAATGCTAAAGATGACAAAGCGCAAATTGACGACAAAGGCCGTAATTAAAGTCGTCCAGATCGGTAGACCCAGAGCAATGAGGGGTAATGCCGCCAATTGCGCTGTGCCCGCATAAACCAAGAGGCTCATACTGACAGCCTGCCAGAGGGTCAAAGTGGATTTGCCCATGGCCAAACCGGTCACTAAGGCCCATGTAAAAATCGTCACTGCGGACCTTGACATGGTGCGTAAACCATCCTGAAAGGCCAGCTGCTCATCGTGCGGCCAAGCAAAATACGGCAAATGGCACAGAATGAGGGGGGCTTTAGGGTGCTTAGGCATTAGATCTCCCATTATAGGAAGCGCTAGCGCCTGCTCTACAATAAAGCCCATGTTAGGCAGCCTGGTTTTGCAAGCCGATTGCGGGACCGAAGGCTCGGATTAATTCAACGTAAAAGGTAAAAAACATGTCGATGTCCGACCGCGATGGTTTTATTTGGTCCGATGGAAAGCTCATTCCATGGCGCGAAGCAACAACCCATGTGCTAACGCACAGCTTGCATTACGGCATGGGCGTGTTCGAGGGCATTCGGGCGTACAAGACACCGAAAGGCACTGCGATCTTTCGTCTGAATGAGCACGTCAAGCGCTTACTCAATGGCACCAAAATTTTCCAAATCACTCTGCCCTATACCGAAGCAGAAATTCGGCAAGCCATCATTGATGTTGTCAATGCCAACCAATTGGAGTCGTGCTACATCCGGCCCTTAATTTACATTGGCTCCGAAAAACTCGGCATCTCTCCCAAAGGCAACACCATTCACACCATCATTGCGGCTTGGCTAT
>CANHMJ010000028.1 GCA_947461805.1 Burkholderiaceae bacterium | reverse complement strand
GCTTTGTCATGAACAAACACCACATCGGCATCGCCGCGGCGACCAATGTCCAGTGCTTGACCGGTACCTACCGCAACCACTTTGACGGCAATGCCGGTTTTATTGGTGAACACCGGCAGAATATGGCCGAATAAACCCGACTGCTCGGTGGAGGTGGTTGATGAAACCAAAATGCTTTTCTGGGCTTGCGATGCAGCCGGACCACTTCCAATCAATAAACCAACGGCTAATAGGGCGGCAGAGCCTAGAGTAGAGTATTTTTTATAAAGCGACATGAAATCATCCTTTCAAAAGTAATTGGTATGATTCATGCTTCCATTGTATAAATCAATATGCAATTAATTACATATGAGCCGACATGAATATTGCGATTAAGCCGGTCCTCATGCTGGAGTCAGCAGGCAAAAGCCATTCATCTACAGATTTGTCCTCCATCGCGATCCTTTTGCGGGAGGTCCAGCGGGGAAAGACCATCCAATCGGCAGCAGAGGCGCTCGATGTCTCGTATCGGACCCTTTGGAATCAACTCAAAGTGGCAGAAAAAGCCTTAGGTACTTCTTTATTACTCAGCACCAAAGGCCATGGTTCTAAGCTCAGCCCGGCAGCAGAATCATTTTTGAACTCCGTTGCCGAAATGGAGCGCCGCTTTGATCGTGTTAGTCAAGATGAAGTGAGGCGACTATCCGGTGAGCTCTCGTCCTGGATGGATCCTCGGCCAGTGCGTTGGGTTTGTTGCAGTAGCAGCGATCCATTAATTGAGCAGGTAATCGATGGGTTCGCTCATGTTGATTATCAAACCATGGGATCAGGTCAAGCACTTGAACGGCTGCTCAGTGGTGATGCCGATATTGCTGGATTTCATTTGCCTGATCAGGACAGTTTGTTGCAAGTGCAGGCCCATTTAAAAAGTGCTGGGATGATGGCCTATCCAGTGATGCGACGTACGCAAGGGCTGATGGTGGCGACCGGCAATCCCCTGCGAATAAAAAAACTGGCGGATTTAGCTCGGCCCGAGGTGCGCTTTATCAATCGACAAAAGGGGGCGGGAACACGCTTACTTCTCGATACCTTGATGGAAAAGGAAGGTATTCGTAGCGATCGGATTCGGGGATATCGCCATGAAGAATTTACGCATACCGCGGTGGCTACCGCAATCGTGGCTGGCACGGCTGATGCTGCACTGGGTCTCAAGTACATAGCGGCCCAATTTCGTTTGGGTTTTGTTCCGTTAGAAGAAGAGACTTTCTATTTAGCTATGGCTACTAAAGTCCATGCGAGTAAGCCGATCCAAAAATTCATTCAATCGGTACAGGCTTTGGCGGCAAAGCAGGTAGGTTACCGAGCCACGACTACCCGGCCTCGAAAGTAGCTAAAATCGAAAGACCGAAACGAGCAGACCGCTAAGGAGCATCACCGTGAATCCATCTTCCCCCGCCAGCCAAGTGAAGGTGTTGGCATTTGATGTTTTTGGTACGGTGGTGGATTGGCATGGATCGATTGTGCGTGAAGTAAGTAGCTTAGGTTTATCCGTAGACCCGGTCGATTTTGCCAGTGCGTGGCGTAACGGCTATCGCCCAGCCATGGCGCGCGTTCGTTCGGGTGAACTGCCGTGGACGCGCATCGATGATTTACATCGCATGATCTTGGATCAGGTGTTGCTGGACTTTGGAATTACCTCCTTGTCCGAGGAACAAAAGCGCCACCTCAATTTAGTCTGGCACCGCCTTGCTGCATGGCCGGATAGCGTTGCTGGCTTAACTCGCCTCAAACGCCAATTTACGATCGTGACTTTATCCAATGGAAATTTGGGTTTATTGGCCGATATGGCGAAAAATGCCGGCTTACCTTGGGATTTGATTTTATCGGCCGAAGTATTTCGGCACTACAAGCCCGATCCAGAAACCTACTTGGGTGTTGGTCAAATATTTGACCTGCCCCCAGAGCAAACCATGCTGGTTGCATCGCATAAGGATGACCTAGCCGCGGCTCATGCGCTGGGTTTGAAGACCGCATTTATAGAGCGTCCAGCGGAATTTGGGCCTAAAAAAGCCAATCCTGATTTACCGCGAGAGAGTTGGACTACTTTCCACGCAACAGACTTTAATCACTTAGCCGATCAGCTCGGTGCCTAATTGACTTAAGCCAAGCAAAGCTCAATACAATCAAGCCATGGATTTTACAAATACGATTGGCACGATTGCTGCTGTACTAACAACCATGGCCTTTTTGCCCCAAGCGTGGCGCTCTTGGCGCACCCGTAATTTAGCCGGCGTATCTTTGGCGATGTATGGCTTTTTCACATTCGGGGTTTTTCTGTGGTTGATTTACGGCATCCTGTTGGATCAGTGGCCTATTATTGTGGCCAATGCCATTACCTTCGTTTTGTCTTGCAGTATTCTCTTTTTAAAAATTCGGCATCGTGATGTGCCGCAGCATCCGCATCAGTAGATGCAGTAAAGAAAGGTTTTTTATGAGCAGCCAGTATGTGATTGAGCCAGTCGCTTTGCCATCTTTGCCTGTGGCAGGGGATGCCCGCCGTTTTGCAGTCAACCGCATTTATTGCGTTGGCCGTAACTATGCTGACCATGCCCGCGAAATGGGCCATGATCCGGACCGTGAGCCACCATTCTTTTTTATGAAGCCGGCTAGTGCGATTGTGACTGACGGAGCGAATATGCAATACCCCAGTCTATCGAATGACGTGCACCACGAAATTGAGATGGTGGTTGCGATTGGCAAGGGCGGCGCCAATATCCCTGCAGATAAAGCCTTAGAGCATGTATATGG
Organism: Burkholderiaceae bacterium; assembly: GCA_947461805.1. Lineage (GTDB taxonomy): Bacteria > Pseudomonadota > Gammaproteobacteria > Burkholderiales > Burkholderiaceae > Polynucleobacter. The sequence continues at coordinate 11,712 of CANHMJ010000028.1, read as the reverse complement.
GTACGGTGTTGGACTGGACATGACGCGCCGTGATTTGCAGGGCGAAGCGAAAAAAATGGGGCGGCCTTGGGATACCGGTAAAGCATTCGATCAGTCTGCCCCATGCTCTGCCTTAGTGCCGGTAGCGCAGTGCGGTCATCCATCGCAGGGGAGTATTCGATTGATGGTCAATGGCGAAGTGCGTCAAGAGGGCGACCTCAATCAGTTGATTTGGAATGTACCCGATACGATTGCTTATCTTTCAACGCTATTTACACTGCAAGCCGGCGATTTAATCTTTTCGGGAACGCCAGCGGGTGTCGGTCCAATTAAAAAAGGCGATGTACTGGAGGGTGAGGTAGTTGGCTTGCCTGTGCTCAAGACACAGATTATTTAAAGCAAGCTGTCTTTGACAGCGTATTGCTTGAGCGTGTCCAAATCAATTCGCTCAAGGGTTTTGATATTAGTACTCTCGAGCTGAACCATGGGGGCGCACTGGGCCTCGAGCGCCTCTTTCCAACGATTCAGGCATAGACACCATTGGTCACCCGGTATTAAGCCCGGAAATTGCCACTCAGGCCTAGGGGTCATTAAATCATTGCCCCGCTCTAGACTGAAGACCAGAAATTCTTTTGTCATGATGGCGCAAACCAAATGACTCCCCAAATCCTGCTCATCGGTTTTGCAACAGCCATCCCGAAAAAATCCGGTTAGAGGGTCAAATGAGCAAGGGACGATCGGCTCACCGAGGACATTCAATGCGATGTCGTGGTGAGGGTCATATCGGTATTGATTCTCTGCCATACGCTTGGATTCGCTTTATAAACTTTACTAACTCTGTTTATACGCTATTTCATCTATGTAATGAACCATTTTGATGGTGTGGTCGTACGTTAAAATGAAGCCATGTATATGTTTCTTCCTTTTTTGACGGCATTGCTTGCTACTGTGTGCATTTGGTACGAGCGGCGCGTCCTTGCGTTGAGCTTTACTGGAATCACTCTAGTCATATTGTTAGCGTGGTTCCAGTTTCATGCGACCACCCATTTAAACATTAGCCTTTAATGCGAGCCAATCCCTTTTCACTTGCGGGCCTCGGCAATTTATTGGCCTTGTTGGCCGTCAATGGATCATTGAGCTACGCTTTTTTTGATCAATTGTATTTTGGCGAATTGCCTTGCCCGCTTTGCCTATTGCAGCGCGTTGCGTATGTATTAATCGGTATTGCACTTGTCTTGAATATCCGCTTTGGGGCACACAGCGCGCATTATGGCTGGGGAATTTTGGGCGCAGTAGCTGGCATAGCAGTATCGCTGCGGCAAATTCTGCTGCATGTGCTACCGGGGGATGCCGGTTTTGGAAATACCTTTTTAGAGCTTCATTTTTATACTTGGTCTTTCGTGGGCTTCATTGGCTTAATTGCGGCTCAAGCGATCTTAATGATGCTGCCTAGCGGCGGTGTCCGCAATCACGGTTGGTTTGCTAAAACCCTGGTGATTTGGTTTATCTTGCTGGTGCTGGCCAATGTGATCTCGACGCTACTCGAATGCGGCATTGGACCCTGTGCGGATGATCCAGTTACGTACGATGGATTGCAGTGGCTACGGCAACGCTTTGGAATCTAGAGCTTAGGTGAGGCGAATGGTTGCTGCATTAATTCAAAAGAGCGCAATGTTATGCGCCTTGCTGTTTCTGACAGTCAATACATCAGCGCAAACCGGCTCTACTAAGAATGCCGCGTGGCCAAAGCAAGCGATTCGGATTGTGGTGACTTTTCCAGCCGGGGGTGCGCCCGATATTTTGGCGCGCGTATTGGCTGAAAGTTGGCAACCCATCTTAAACGTTCCAGTATTGATCGAAAACCGCCCTGGGGTTGGAGGCAATATCGGCGCAGACATTGTGGCCAAAAGTAATCCAGATGGATACACCTTACTCATTGGAACGGTAGGCATTCATGCAATTAATGGGGCCCTGTATAACAAGATGCCGTTTGATCCCGTTGCTGATTTCACGCCCATCAGTTTCTTAGCCAGTACGCCTAATGTTCTTGTCGTCAATAAGCAGTTGGGGGTTAGCTCTTTACGTGAGTTAATCGTACTTGCTAAATCAAAGCCCAATCAACTGACGTTTGGATCCTCGGGAATCGGTACGTCACTGCACATGTCGGGTGAGCTCTTTAGTGAAATGGCAGGAGTGCAGATACGCCACATTCCCTATAAGGGACGAGCCCAATCTATTCCCGATTTAGTCGGTGGCCGTATTTCCATGCTGTTTGATAATTTATCTTCGGCACTGCCGTTGGTTCAGCAGCAGGAGATTATTGCCCTGGGTGTCACTACCTTAAAACGCTCACCTGCCGCACCCGAGATACCCACACTGGCAGAGCAGGGCTTACCTAATTTTGAGGCGGTCTCCTGGTTCTCCTTGATGGCGCCGGCAGGCTTACCCAAAGATCTACAACAGCAGCTTAATCGCTTGACGATCGAGGCGTTATCAAAACCGGACGTCAAGCAAAAACTGCTGATGAGTGGCTTAGAGCCTAATCCAGGTAGTCCGCGTGATTTGAGTAAGCTGATTGCAGAGGAATCCAATAAATGGTCAAAGTTGATTAAAAAGGTAGGTATCACGATTGATTAGGGTTTTGAAAGTCGCAATACCGTACAAGTCTGTCATCTTCTACCGACATGCTGCGTTATTAGAGTAGAAGTGCTACATTGAACACTGCACTGAAGCGCCTCAATCTTCACTGTCTAACCATTAGGGATATGCGATGACGCCATCCGCGAATACACCTGCACTGCCAAAGCAAACCAGCGGTATCTGGGCATGTGGCATGGCGGGCATATGCTGCCTTGCAATTACTTTGCTAGTGCTACCTACGCCTGCCACTGCAGGCAATTGGAATGTCGCTGTAGGGGTTTCGGGTGGCAATGGCTATCGCCCCATTGCCTATGGTCCCGGTAATGGGGCGCCCTACGGACCAGGATTTAGACGCGGCTACTGGAACGGTGGCCCCTACGGATACGGCGGCTGGGGAAATGGGTGGAATGCAGCGTGGGGCACTGGGTGGGGATATCCTGCTTATCCATACGTATATAGCTCACCACCCGCAGTGTATGTACAGCCGGTTTTGGTTGAGCCCATTGTGTTGGCAGCACAAGCTCAGCCCCCAGTCTGGTATTTTTGCGCGTCCGCCGCGCAGTATTTTCCGAATGTAGGGGCGTGTCCAGAAGGTTGGCAGGTTCAGTCTGCAGTGCCGCCGCCCCAGACGCAAAGCCAACAAAAGCCGCCCAATAATTCGCGCACTCATTAATCAGCAGTTAAATGGCATTTACTTGAAAGATTCCGAATGAAGCGATTTCTGATTCCCATTACCCTTATTCTGACCTTAGCGGCCTGCGCGTCTGCTCCGACCGGTCCAACGGTTACGGTGATGCCAAGAGAAGGCAAGCCATTTGATGTCTTCCAAAAAGAAGATCAGGAGTGCAGAAGCTTTGCCGCTAAGGCGGGAGAAAACACCTCCAATGCAGCCCTAAAGCAAGGCGCTACCAGTGCATTGATTGGTGCCGCCCTAGGCGCTGCTGCTGGAGCAGTTATTCAAGGGGGGAGCAGTCAGAACATCGGAACGGGAGCAGGCATTGGTCTATTGGGCGGTTCTGCAATGGGCGCTATGGGTGCATCGAACAAAGAAGACCAAGCACAAACCCAGTACAACATTGCCTATCAGCAGTGCATGTATGCCAAGGGCAATCAAGTTCCCAGTTTTAGGCCGCTGCGTTAAGCCACTGTTTTTTATTGGGGAAGCGCATATCCAAAGGAGCGCAATATGCCCTGTGCTTTGGGGGATTGCATAAACCGATAGAGCGCAACCGCATCGTGTGGTGCGTTTTTCATCAGAACCATGCGTTGCTGGATTGGCTCATGCAGCGCCGAATTTAAAACCAGATGCTGGGTTTCTTTTGCAATCCCTGGGGAAAGAGCTAAGGACAGTGCGGTAAAGCCAATATCGGCTGCACCCGAGGCCACGTACATGGTAGCGATACTAATGTTGTCGCCATAAACCAATTTGTCTTTGGCTAAATCCCACAGCCCTTCGGCTTTAAGGTAGTCGACTGCTGCTTTGCCATAGGGCGCTAATTCAGGCTTTGCAATGGCAATCTTATTGGCTTGCTTGAGTGCCTTGATGAGATCTGCCTTACTGCTTCCGAGTGTGATGCCACTTGATTTTTTGCTAAGCAAAGCAATTTTGCCAATGGCATAGACTTTGCCTTCATCCACCGTCATCTTGCGTTTAACGAGTTCCAGCGGGTAGCTTTCATCAGCTGAGATAAAGAGCGAAAATGGCGCGCCATTCAAAATCTGGGCAGTAATATTGCCGGAGGATCCATAGACAACCCGAAAGTTAGCCTTGTTTTCTGCTTTGAATTCTTTCTCAATGGCAAGAAAAGCATCTTTCATATTGGCTGCGACCGCTATGGTGCTCACTTGGGCGTGGGCTGCAGCACAGAATATGACAAACAACAGGCTTAGTATGGGTTTGATGAGTGTCATATAGTCATCATAATCGAATCCCAATAGCAAAAAAATGACCCTAAACTGTCACAATTCCTTGAAATCACTACTAAATCGTCATACGATGATTTGTTAGCAGTTCACTCAATCTGATGAATCTGGAGGGAATCCAAATGAGCAACGCAAAGACCATTAAAAAATTGACCAAGCAGCTCGATAAGCTTGAGGCAAGTAAAGCAAGCGTAAGCAAAAAGCTGGAAAAAGCCCGCGCCTCTAAAGCGGCCGGCGAGGTCAAAAAAGCAGCCATCAAACAGAAAAAGGCAGCAAAAAAGGTAGCCAGTAAGAAAGTAGCTGTCAAAAAAACCGTTGCGAAGAAAGTGCCCACAAAAAAGGCGGTAGTAAAACGGGCCGCCCCCAAAAAAGCAGTTGTTAAAAAGGCAGCTGTCAAAAAAGTAGCCACGAAAGTAGCTGCACCCACGTTAAGTGGCAATTCGGTTAGCAAAGTTAGCCCCTAGTGGCTAAAAATGCAGCCCACGATGCGGAGTCGAGCTACTACGATCAAGAGCTAAGGTTGCTGCAGATTGAGTTGGTTAAGTTACAAAAAAGCCTGATTACCAATGGTGATCAGATTTTGGTTGTTCTGGAGGGCCGCGATACAGCCGGCAAGGATGGCACGATCAAAGCGGTTACGGAACACCTGAGTCCGCGCGAGACACGGGTGGTTGCGCTGGGTAAGCCATCCGATGTTGAGCTTGATCAGTGGTACTTTCAGCGCCACATCGCCCAGTTACCCAAGCGAGGTGAATTCGTACTGTTTAATCGGAGCTGGTACAACCGAGCGGGCGTTGAGATGGTGATGAAATTTTGTAGCAAAAAACAGTACGCCACCTTTCTATCGACGGTTAACTCGCTTGAATCAATTTTTATTCAATCGGGCATTACTGTGCTGAAATACTATTTAGATATTTCAAAGAAAGAGCAGAAACTGCGCCTTGAGTCCCGTGAAAATGATCCATTGAAGCAGTGGAAAATCAGCCCAATTGATCAGCAGGCCCAGAAAAAATGGAATGCGTACAGCACCTACCGTAATGCCATGTTACTCAAGACCAGCACAGCAGAAGCGCCTTGGACCATCGTACGCGCCAACAACAAAAAACAGGCGCACCTCAATTTAATTCGGGATCTCTTATCGCGCATTCACTATGCCGGTAAAGATAAGAAGATCGCGGTGCCGGATCAAGGGATTGCGTTTCGATGGAAAGGTCAGATTAGTGCTTTAGAAAAATAGAATGAGGGGTGCACCCTTCATTCTCAGCAAATCCTAGGCTAGACTAATACCGGCGGATGCGTTTTCTGAAAACGTACTGCGGTGCGCTTAAAGAGATACAACAGAAATACCGCAGCAACCCCTAAGCTAATGCTATTGGCAGCCCAAAAGCCGCTCGCTCCTTGCAATGCCAATGGGACATTGCCAGTGACATTAAATCCCAGCATATAGCCGCCACCGAGTCCAACACCCCAGAGTGATAGGGCATAAATCAGCATCGGCCAAAAAGCAATCCGGTAGGCGCGCAAAATAAATGCGGCGCTAACTTGTAAGGCATCAAATATTTGATAGAAGGCTATAAACAAAAAGAGTGGAACGGCAAACTGCTTTACTTCCTCTGGAGGGTCATACAGGTTAAGTAATTCCGCTCTAAAAAACCACGCGGTGAGCCCAATGACTGCGCAGGCAGTGGTGGTAAAAAAGACTGAAGACCAACCAATCTGCTCTGCCTTCGATTGTTGATTTGCGCCAATTGATTGCGAGACTAACGTCATTGTGGCAATCGATAGGGATAGGGGGACCATGTAGATCACCGTACCAATGTTGGCAACAATTTGGTGCCCAGCTAAGGCTTCTGTGCCAAGGCGGGCAATGAAGAGCGACATAAACGTAAACGACGTTACTTCGATGAGGTAACTGAATCCAATCGGCATCCCCAGTCTGAGTATGACGCCAATGCGATGGAAATCGGGTTTGCTAAACCGAGCGAATAAGGCAAAGGGCTTATAAAAACGATCTGCTAGCACAATCCACAATGTAATGAGTAACCAGAGCCAATTAATAATGACGGTCGCTACTGCGCAGCCGGGGCCTCCCATGCCTTCAATACCAAAAGCGCCATAAATAAACAAATAGTTAAGCGGGAACTTAGCAGCTAAGCCAAGCAATTGCACCATCGTAATAATGGTTGGCCTGGATACGGCATTGTGCAGGGCGATCAGCACCCGCATCGCCATGCTGGCAGGCAGTCCCAGTACTAAGATATGCATATAAAGACTGGCTTTTGCATGGATCTCAGGACTCACTTGCGAAATGTCCAAGATCAAATCAGCATTCCAGAGAATCAGTGCCCCGAATAGGCTGAGCAGAACTGAAAGCCAAATGGCTTGACGTACTTCCTCACCGATCTCGTCGTAGCGCTTAGCGCCAAACAGTTGACCGGCAATTGGCGCAAGGGCAGATACAACACCAGTAAGGCCAACGTACACACTAATGAAAATCGCCGAAGCCATGGCCAATGCCGCTAAATCATCGGCGGAATAACGCGCCGTCATCGCAGTATCGAGGACGCCAAAGGCAATTACAGCAAGCTGACCCACCAATAATGGACCGGCCAACTTAAGCAATGCTGGAATATCCTCGCGTAAGCGGGAGAGTCTTAGAAGCATAGGAGATGGTTCATCGGCAACAAGAGACCGACTGTAATGGTTGTGTTCTTCAAGGAACTATTTTACTGTGCTACTGCCAAGGATGGCGCTAGCAATTTTTAGTCCTTACTGTAAGCGACTTCAATAGAGGATGGTTTCCTATAAAGGTGGCAAAGTTAGTCAAATGATGTGAAAAAAAGTAGACAGGCTTATTAAATGTAGTTACAATTAATAAGATGCGATTTACCTTTGATCCAAAAAAAGATAAGGTAAATCAAGAAAAGCATGGTTTGTCGCTATCCGTGGTAAATGAATTCGACTGGGATGACGCCTTGACCTGGGTGGATGTTAGAAAGAATTACGGCGAATTACGCTGCATTTCTTTAGTGCCTATAAATCAGCGCCTGTATTGCGTAGTTTATGTTGATACGCCTTTTAATAGAAGAATCATTAGCCTTAGAAAAGCCAATAACCGTGAGATAGCTCGATATGAAGCGGAAATTAATTAAGTTAAATGCCATAGAAGATGCTGCGGTTACTAAAGCCGCCAGGTCTGATATTGATTCAAAGCCATTAACGGATCTGCAGTGGAGTAAAGTAAAGCCAACACTGCGTCGTGGCCGGGGTCGGCCTTTGGGTAGTGGTACCAAAGAACAGGTCACTTTACGTATTGATAGCGATACCTTGGCATTTTATAAATCCAAGGGGCAGGGTTGGCAAACTCTTATTAATATATTGCTTGGCGAAATCAAAAAAGAATCTAAATCCATTAAGCAGGTTGAGAAAAAGATTACCAGTGGCAGTCTGCTCTCTAATCGATCAAAAGCGATTGCTTAATCGGTTGTTTTTTCGGAAAGCTATTCGGGAGTAACGCGGTAAAGCCGTAAGCGCTCAGCACGGTCAGAGGCGCGCCGGTCTTCCCACAGCAAAGTAATCTTTTTTTGATTGAGGCTGGCATAGGCCTTAGCCTCCAATTGACTGTGGGTCAACATATAAGGGCAGCTGGAATCATCCCGCAAGGGGAGTTTTGTAAAGTAGTTAAATGAAGCAAGCTGCGCAGGGCCAAGATTGCTGGTGTCAATGCAGCGCCCGTCTTTAGGGGCTGCCTGCACCAATCGCTCTGCTACAAAGCGGTAGGTTTTAGCATAATTGATGGTGGGCAACCAAAGGGTCATGAGAAGCACCCACATCAATACAGTGCCAGATGCCGAAATAATTAAACAGCGCCAGATTACTTTGGGGGCGCGCGACGTGCGCCAGCGAATGACCGCAACCCAAAGGCCAGTAATGCCAATGGCAATAACAAAGGCAGTAAGGCTAAATTGAGCCTGGTAGCCTGGTATGAATCGCGCCACGTTGGCTGCGGTGCTGGCTGGAAAGCCCGTTATCTTTGCGAGCCAAATAACCCAAATGGCTAAACCAATGAGGGTAAAGCTCAGCATGGCCAGCCAATCAATAAAACTAATCAGATTACGCTTCAGAATCGGCAAGCTAAAAATAGCCAGAATGGCCATTGGCGGAATCAATACGATCAAATCATGTTCGTTGGCATCCACACGGAGCAGTACGTAGAGGATTCCACTGAGTATGAGGCCGAGTGGAATGCATAAATGCGGTGCGCGCCAAGATCCAGCATTTTTTTCTCGAGCCCAATGCACTATTGCCACCATTGCAAGCGGCCATACTGGCCAAGCGTAAAGCCAGAAGTTCACACCTAAAAAGCCGATTGATTCAGCGGAAGGGCTGCTCTGCATCGGCGGTACATTGAGCCAGGCATCCAATGCATTGGCCCGTTGGAATTCATTTAAATCGAATAGGACCCACAGCAAAGGCCAGAGCGCAAAGCCGATGAGACCCAAGACCACTGAGGTAAGCGACCACCGAAAGCGTAATCGCGCATTACTGACAAACACGGCGCTTGCTATAGTCAATATGACGAGGCCGGTGAGGTATAAATTACTGGAGAGTGCCAATACGATAATCCCAAGGCCAGTCCATGCGCCGCCTTGCCAGGGTTTGTCGAGTCCGCGCACCGTGCCATACAGCACAAAACTGATGCCCATCAATTGGGCCATCATGGGGGTTGTTTCATGGGCGCGCTGTGCCAAGCCAACGCATGCTAGGAAAATAAGCAGAGCACCATCTGCCAAGGTCATGCCGTATGCTTTGGATTGCGGTTGACCGCCTACGGCAAGTGCCATGGGTTGCACTTCACGCCGGCGTCCTAATAGATACGTGGCATACCAAATGGCAATCGCAGCTGCAAAAAAACACAAGGCCGAATAAAGTCGACTGGCATTTGCTAGGCCAATCAGAGGCCCTAAGCATTCCATGAGCAAACCGCCGAGCCAGTATGGCAATGGTGCACCCAAGGCAGCTTCGCGCCCAGCTAGGTGGGGAACGAGCCAATCGTGAAGATTACCCTGGTATACCGTGAACATACCGCCAAAGCCAATGGCATCTTCGTTCTTCCAAGGATCGCGTTGGAATAAACCGGCCAAGCCATAGATTACGGTTAGCGCAAAAATCACGGTGCGCGGAATCGATGCAGTGGCGGCAGCGGTAAGTTTAACCATGCGAAAGATGCAAATGGTGGGAGTGAAGTTGCATTCGGGCGATAAAAATTTCAGCTAAGAAAAAAGGCAGCACAGGCTGCCTTTCGGGGATTGCGGGAGAGAAGTAACTTACTCCCACAAAATCATTACGCCTTCTTAACAGCCGCTTTTTTGGCTGCTGGTTTTTCAGCGGCTTTGGTTTCAGCAGCAGCTGCTTTTTTCTCAGCCGTTTTAGCAACGCCATCGCCAGTTGCCTTAGCAACGGCTTTGCTGCCGAACTTCTGACGGAATTTCTCAACCCGACCAGCCGTATCCATAATCTTCTGGGTACCAGTGTAGAAAGGATGTGACTCGGAGGAGGTCTCAATTTTGGAAAGGGGATACTCTTTGCCATCTTCCCATTTCACAGTTTCTTTGGTGTTGATGGTCGAGCGGGTCTTGAAGCTGAAGTTGTTGGAAACATCGACAAAAACAACTTCGCGGTAATCGGGGTGAATGCCAGGTTTCATAAGTGTCCTTAATGCAGGTAGCCGTTTCAGTTCTAGCGAGAGAAGTGAAATACTTGCCCAGGTAAAAGTAAAAGCAACGGGTAAATCAAAAAAAGAGCTACACCAAAGTGTCGCAAAAGCGAAATTATGCCATGAAATCAATAAGAAAGGCTAGATTTGTCATCTATCTAGCCTAGGCATCTTAGCCTCCGCGGCGCATCAGATCGAAGAATTCCCCATTATTTTTGGTCGATTTGAGCTTATCCACAATAAAGTTCATTGCCTCAATGTCATCCATATCGGCCAATAACTTGCGTAAAACCCAGATTTTTTGGAGATTTTCAGGCTTGACCAGCAATTCTTCGCGGCGTGTGCCGGATTTATTGAGATTAATCGCTGGGTAGACCCGGCGCTCGGCTAAGCGGCGCTCGAGGTGCACTTCCATATTGCCGGTGCCTTTAAATTCTTCATAAATCAGGTCATCCATCCGGCTACCGGTTTCAATCAAGGCAGTAGCCAAAATCGTTAATGAACCACCTTCTTCAATATCACGAGCTGCACCGAAGAAGCGTTTTGGACGTTGCAAGGCATTGGCATCCACACCACCAGAGAGCACTTTTCCAGATGAAGGAATTACGGTGTTGTATGCGCGAGCAAGGCGGGTAATGGAGTCAAGCAGAATGATGACATCTTTACCCATCTCGACTAAACGCTTCGCCTTTTCAATCACCATCTCAGCAACTTGCACGTGACGCACTGCTGGCTCATCAAAAGTGGAAGCAACCACTTCACCACGAACGGAGCGCTGCATCTCGGTTACTTCTTCAGGACGCTCATCCACTAGGAGAACAATCAAGATTGCATCAGGGTTATTAGCGGAGATAGCGTGAGCGATATGCTGCATCATCACTGTCTTACCGGATTTAGGTGAAGACACAATCAAACCGCGTTGACCAAAGCCAATCGGAGAAATCATATCGATGATTCGGCCGGTTAAATTTTCTTCTGCCTTGATATCGCGCTCTAACAAAATCGTACGATTTGGGTGCAGTGGAGTTAAGTTCTCAAACATGATGCGGTTTTTGAGGGCCTCTGGAGCTAAACCGTTGATCTTGTCGACTTTGACTAATGCAAAGTAACGCTCACCATCTTTTGGTGTACGCACTTCACCTTCAACGCTATCACCCGTGTGAAGGTTAAAGCGGCGAATCTGTGCAGGAGAGATATAAATATCGTCAGGAGAAGCCATGTAGGAGGCTTCAGGAGAACGCAAGAAACCGAATCCATCTGGCAATACCTCTAAAGTACCATCACCAAACACCATTTCACCGGCTTTAGCGCGCTTTTTCAGAATGGCAAACATTAATTCTTGTTTGCGCATCCGTTGCGTATTTTCAATCTCCAAGCTAGCTGCCATTTCAAGCAGGGCGGATACGTGGAGGACTTTGAGTTCAGTTAATTGCATGTGGTTCTCTGGTGTTGAT
>CANHMJ010000027.1 GCA_947461805.1 Burkholderiaceae bacterium | reverse complement strand
CACTTAAAGGTCCGCGCTAATGCGCTAGGATTTATTTTCTATGTATTTGCTTATGGCCTGATTTTGCAGCCAGCCTGTGTTTATGGCTACTTTTCTGAGTTGTTCAATCTACGAAAATCGTGGGGTACTAAATGAACAATGCTTTCCGCTGCTTATTTTTTTGTATCATTTCTATTGCTTCTATTTCTCTATGTGCAGAGGAGTCGTCTCCAACAAAGCAAGCTATCTCAATACCTAACGTTTATATTGCCTCAGATAGCGAAGGATTCTCCACCTTTAAATACAATGCAGGCTACATTCCGGTTTACGAGTATGGTGAAAAATTCACTGGTATCAGTTATCAGCGCAATTACTTCACGCAAAATAACTGGAATTCTTCTGCCAATGTATATACCTTGTTGACTAAGTCGATAAATCCCCGTACTGGCCTGGGATACAACCTGAATGTTGGATACAACGAGCAAAATGGCTATAAGTTAGTTACTACCGATAGTAGTTATGGTTTTCGGTTAACGGGCTCAACCAAAGGCGAGGTCTTTGTGAGTCGCGATCGGGTAGAAACCCAGAATGCCCTAACGAATGGAATTTATTACACTTTCGGCGGTGCCAGCATTGAACAGCAAATCATTGAGCGCCTAACAGCCATTGTGATGGCTGGCAATATGTACTTCTCTGACACGAATACACGACCTACTGTACGTGCGCGAGTTGTATATGATCTCATTCCGGAGCATGGTATTACCGCGCAGCTACGCTATCGCCAATACCGCGATACCAATACCAATGTAGCAAACAATTACTTTAATCCCGGCGAGTACAACGAGACCATGATCGCCTTTGGCATACGCAAACGCATATCGGGATGGATATTCGCTGGTACAGCAGGGATCGGACGCCAAACTGTAAATCAAGATCCCAGCACCACTACACAACTCTATGAGCTTGCAGCTACGAGCCCTGTTGCATCTAATGATTATTATTTTAAGACTCGCGCAGGTTACGGCAAGTCAGCTGGCTTCCTAGGCCCTAACTACTTTTATCGCTACGTGATGCAAGAATTAATAATTCTTTTTTAAGGTGTATTTGCGTTAGTTTTTACGAGAATTGAGACCTAATAAAAACTTGAATTGACTCAAATGTGCGTACGGAAGTTATTTAAGGTCATAATGAATTTATGAATAAAAAAAAATCCTCTAATGTAGTAAGTAAATCAGTACAAGATGAGCTGGAAAAGCGAGGCTGGGCATTATCTGCATTATCAGCAGCTGCCTTAGCCTTGGCGCGAGCTGACTCACCAGATCTCTTGGTTAAAGAGGTTTGCAATGCAATTGCATCACAAGGCCCCTATTTACTAGCATGGGTTGGGAAAGCCGAAGACGATCAAGAAAAAACTATTACCGTACTTGGTGGCGCTGGTTCTGCACTGGCTTATCTAGAAAATATTACGGTTAGTTGGTCAGAGAATCATGCTACTGGACTGGGACCTGCTGGCATGACTGTGCGCACGAGTGGAACTAGTGTCATGGAAGATTCCGAGCTTGATTCTGGGTTTGCGGTATGGCGTGACTTAGCCAGTAAATTTGGCATTCGTTCTGCTATTGGCTGTCCGATTCCGGATGGACTTGGTCATCCATTTGGCGTTCTCATGGTTTATTCGCGACTGCCAAGTGCATTTGGCCCATCCGAAAAGAAATTATTTGAAAGCCTCGCATACGAAATTGGTTTTGGTCTTCGCTCAATTGGGCGTCAGCACAAATTGGAAGATAAAATTCATGAGATCGAACTAGTACAACAGCGTTTGACAGATTCCTTAAAAGCGACCATTGAGGCGATGGGTAAAACCATGAAGTGGCGAGACCCTTATACTGCGGGGCATCAAAAAAGAGTAGCTTCCATTTCAACTGCAATTGCTCAAAAATTGGGCTGGAGTCTCGAAAAAGTGCAATCGCTATACATGGCGGCTATGGTTCATGATATTGGCAAGGTTGCCGTACCAGCAGAGATATTAACCAAACCATCTCAGCTAAATAGTTTAGAGATGCAGATGGTCCAAGGGCATGTTGAGGCGGGCTATCAAATATTAAAAGACATTCCATTTCCTTACCCAATTGCTGAAATGGTCTATCAGCACCATGAGCGGCTTGATGGCAGTGGTTACCCCTTAGGGCTAAAGGATGGGCAAATATGCATTGAAGCCCGAATATTGGCTGTAGCTGATACGATTGAGGCAATGGCATCGCACCGCCCCTATCGTCCAGGGAAGGGATTGGTTGCGGCAATGGCAGAAGTTCACGCAGAAGCAGGAAGTAAGTTGGATGCAGAAATTGTGGGTATTGCTCTTGATCTTTATAACGATGGTAAAACTCTGCACGACATCATTGAATCCATTTAATTCATGACTCTCGGTTTATTTCTATATTTCATCGCCTTGTGCGCACAAATTTTGGCTGCATTTTATGCCATTAGTCTTTTTTTAAAATCCCATTCCTATCGATTTGTATGTGGATTTTTTGCCCTAGGACTTGTCTTAATGATGGGTAGGCGTATTTCGCCTATGCTGTATGGCCTAAATAAAGAGTCCATCAACATAGTTGATGCTTGGTTATCCATTCCTATTTCTATATCGTTACTATTAGGAATGATTTATTTCAAGAAACTGCTATTTGAGTTAGAAGTTAAAAATACTGCCCTTGAAGAAATTTCAAAAAAAGATTCGCTGACTCCAGCCCTAAATCATTCGACGACTATGGTTCGGGCTGAGCTTGAGGTTAAACGATCCTTTCGCAGTCAAAAATGTATTGCTTTTCTTATGCTGGACATCGATCACTTTAAATTAGTGAACGATACCTATGGCCATCCGATTGGCGATCAGGTATTAATTAATCTGGCTCATGTATGCAAAGAGGAGTTACGGGAGATAGACATATTTGGTCGAGTTGGGGGCGAGGAGTTTTTAATTGCGTTGCCCGAAACGCCGGAATCTAAAGCAATTGACGTAGCAAACCGCTTACGCATAGCAGTGGCTCAACGCGCACTTGCCACAGTAGGAGATAAATCCATCTTTATTACGGTCAGTATAGGCATTGCAATTTTTTACCCACAAGGCGATCAATACCTAGATTCCAGCACGGTCATCAGGAAATATTACAACTTATGCGATTCTGCGATGTATCACGCCAAGCAGGCAGGCAGAAATCAAGTGTATTGCGAGCCAAACAGCCCGTCTGCTTAATTCGCCTTATTGCGCTGAAAGCGTACCGCGGTTCCTTCTGCCTGAATGCGTTGCCAAACCGCTGCTTTTTCCTCAGGCGTCATGAACACCCAATTGCTAACCTCGATCAAGGTGCGGCCACAGCCTTTGCAGATTTCATCGTATAGCGTAGAGCAAATGCCAATACAGGGAGTATCGGACTCAGCGTCTCCCGTTAATAAAGAATTGGCGCCACTTATCGGATCATTGGAATTGGAAGTACTCATTCCAATACTGTAGTCGATTTAAGCGGTGAGTGCTCGGCAAGCTCATCTACATAGGCCCCAATTCCGGCGCGCTCCCGTTTTAAGAAGCGCTCAACAGCCGTTGCAAACTCAGGGTCTTTGATCCAGTGCGCCGACTGCACGGTGACCGGTAAAAATCCCCGCGCCATTTTGTGCTGCCCTTGCGCGCCACCTTCAAAAATCTGTATTCCTTCTTGGATGCAGTATTCAATCGCTTGATAGTAGGCGGTCTCAAAATGCAAGCAGGGGACATATTCAATCGAGCCCCAGTAGCGACCATATGCGGTTGGAATGGGGGCTTTTTTGTCGACCACCAAAAGGGATGCTGCTATGGGGCGATTGTCTTTTTCGGCGATGATTAGGTGAAGGTATTCAGGCATCTGTTTGCCCCAAGTCTGGAAGAAATCCTCATTTAAGTAGGGCGATGAATGGTGCTCCAGATAGGTGTTGGCATAACACTGGTAGAAGAATGCCCAGTCCGCTTGGCTCGCGGCCTCACCCGGTACATGCCTAAATTGCACGCCTGCATCCATTACTTGCTTGCGTTCGCGCCGAATATTTTTGCGGCGTTTCATGGTGAGCTGTTCTAAGAATGCATCTATCGTTTCATACGATTGGTTATTCCAATGAAACTGCACGGCATCGCGTGCCATAAAGCCTTGGGCTAGCAGAGCATCTTGGGTTTTTTGTTCAGCAAATAAAACGTGGGCTGAAGAGAGTCCATTCTGAATTAAAAGTTGTTTGAGGCCTTGTATCAGCCACTGCTGGGTTCGTTCAGGATCATGCTGTTCATCCAACAGCATGCGTGATCCCTGCACTGGCGTAAATGGAATGGCGCACAAGGCTTTAGGGTAGTACTGCATACCGTGCTGAGAATAAGCTTCTGCCCATGACCAATCGAAGACATACTCGCCGTAAGAATGGCTTTTTAAATAGAGCGGCATCAGCCCTATGGGCTTATCGGAATCCGTTGGGTAAATGGCTAAGTGGGCTACCTGCCAGCCGGTATTGCCACCAACGCAGCCATGCTCTTCAAGTGCTGCGAGAAAGGCATGGCATAAGAATGGAGTTGAATCTGCTGCTAATAGGGCATCCCAATGTTCAGCCGAGATCGCATCAATGCGATCCAGAACGCGAAGTTCGATTGGACTAGTTAATGCCACATTGCTCAGCGCTGAATGAGCTCGATCTTGTATCCATCTGGGTCCGTGACAAAGGCAATGATGGTATCGCCGCCCAGAACCGGGCCAGCCTCGCGGGTCACTAGACCACCCGCAGCTTTAATCGCAGCGCAAGTAGCATAGGCATCGGGTACGCCCAAGGCGATGTGTCCATAAGCCGTGCCCAGCTCATATTGATGGACGCCATGGTTGTAGGTGAGCTCGATTTCAGCCTGACCATCGGTATTGCCCTTACCGAAACCAACAAAGGCCAATGAATATTTTTGTTCGGGTCGCTCAGTGGTACGCAATAGATTCATGCCCAAAATACGGGTATAGAAATCAATTGAGCGGCTCAGGTCACCAACCCGCAGCATGGTGTGCAATAGCATCATGCTTATTGAACCTTTGCCTTGGCACGCAGTTTCTGCATCATTTCAGAGAACTTGGCTTTTTGCCAGTTTTCATCGGACGTCAAGATCTGCTTAAGCTCCGCTTTGATTTCATCCATGGGAGGGGCTTTGGCATCCCGTACATCGTCCACGCGAATAATGTGCCAACCGAACTGACTTTTGACTGGCTTATCGGTCATTTGACCTTTGTTTAAGGAAACCATTGCTTTTGAAAACTCGGGTACCAATGACTTATCGCTTACCCAACCCAGATCGCCGCCATTAGGTGCAGAGCCTGGGTCTTTGGAGTTCTGTTTCGCCATGTCAGTAAAGCTAGCACCTGTCTTGATCTTAGCAATTAAGGCATTCGCATCCGCCTCTTTTTCTACCAAGATGTGTTTTACCTGATACTCCTTGCCGGTATAGTCCGCCTGAATGGAGGCATAGGCTGCTTTGAGCTCTGCCTCGGTTACACCCTCGCGCTCAACAAAATCCTCGAACACGGCGGCAACCAAGATGCCAATCCGTGATTGCTCAATCTTGTCTTTGACTGCTTCTTTTTGCGTAAGGCCGCGGTTATTGGCCTCCTGAATAATTAGTTCACGGGTAATTAATACCTCGCGCGCCTTTTCACGAACCTGGGGATCATTTGTCGGCTGCCCTGATTTTTTCACTAGGCTGTCTAGTTGCGCTTTAGGTATTGCTTTGCCATTCACAATCGCGGCATTTTGTGCCAATGCTATTGGGCTAATGAGTAGTGCTGCGCAGGCGGTGGATAAAGCAAATTGGGGGAATAGTTTCATAGTAAAGGTAGGTAATTAAAGTAGTAGCCAATAGTAATGGGTTTATTTTGCTTGATTTAGCTCTGCTTTGCTTATTTCAGCAAAAGGGCTTCAGAGGGGCTATGAGCCTCAATGGTCAGCGCATGTATCTCAGTGGGAATATGGCGATTCAGGGCGGCATAGATCAGACGATGACGCGCTACCCGATTAAGGCCATCAAATGCCGATGAAATTAAGGTTAGTTTGAAGTGGCCACCACCGCTAGCGGCGCCAGCATGGCCGGCGTGTAAATGGCTTTCATCTTCAATTGCAATCTCATCTATCGGCAGTGCGGCTTTAAGGTCGACCAAAAATAATGCAATGCGCTCTTGGTTTTTACTCATGAGGGCGTTTCCTCTTCCATGTGTTTACTAAGCCAAAATCCTTGCGCAATCACAAAGACGATGAGCAGGGCGGTTGTTCCAAAGAGCTTGAAATTAACCCACGTATCTTCCGAAAACTGAAAGGCGACATAAAGATTAAGTGCGCCCATGATCAAGAAAAAAATTGACCAGGCTAAATTAAGTTGACTCCAGGTATTGCGCGCCGTATTTTGTTTTAGGGTGACCTGTTTACCCATCAGTAACTGAATCCAATTCTTATTAAAAAATTGAGCGCTGATAAAAAGGCCAGCAGCAAAAAACCAGTAAAGGGCAGTTGGCTTAAGCTGAATAAATGTTTTATCTTGCAGGAAGATAGTCAATGCGCCTAAAACGACAATCAAGACAAGGCTCGTCCATTGGGTAGCATCGATTTTACGATGGCGGTAATACACCCATACAATTTGAGCGATGGTGGCAATCATTGCCACGATAGTGGCGGTATAGATGTCAGCAAACTTGAATGCGACAAAGAACAGAATCACCGGAAAAAGATCGAATAAAAATTTCATGCTCTGATTATCGCTTTTATTGACCCGATTCCACGTTTTTACTGGGCTCAAAGCGCAAAGATGCCGAGTTAATGCAATAACGCAGGCCTGTTGGCTTTGGTCCGTCGGTAAAAACGTGCCCTAAATGGGCATCGCAATTGCTGCAACGTACCTCAGTGCGGACCATGCCATAAGCGCCATCTTGATGTTCCGATATTGCATCCGGATTCAAGGGGGTGTGGTAGCTCGGCCAGCCACAGCCTGCATCGAATTTCGTACCCGACTCAAATAGTGGGGTGCCACAACAAACGCATTGGTACTTTCCATTTTCCCAGTGGTCCCAATACTTTCCAGTAAAAGGGCGCTCAGTATCGGCCTCGCGTGTCACGCGGTATTCGATGTCGCTTAATTCGGTACGGTACTCCGCATTGGTTTTTTTCATTGCTTCTCACCCTTTATTTTGGACTGATGCATTATCTTAAGATGAACAACTGAGATCCGTTACGACCTCATCCGGTAATGGCGCTAATGCGTATTGCTCAAACGCGGGTTGCTCATCAAATGGCCGGCTTAAGATAAGCTGCAATCGATTCACTTCAGTGAAGTCATCGCCTTGCGCCATCTCAATGGCGCGCTGAGCTAAATGGTTGCGCAGAATAAACTTCGGGTTGATGCGATTCATATGCGCTGCACGCTCTGCATCGGAGCTTGATTCCTGCATCAAACGCGTGCGGTATTGCATTAGCCAGTCATCGGCCGTATCCCGATCCAAAAACTGATCACGCCAATTGGAATCGGCATTCTTTTTTTCTATAGCAGATAGGCTACGAAACACATTCGTAAAGTCCGCTCGATTGGCATGCATGAGTTGCAATAAGCTTTCAATTAATTCCATGTCCTCTAGCGAATCTGTCAACAAACCCAGTTTCCCCCGAAAGAGCGCCAACCATTTCGCTTCATACTCGGGTGGAAAAGCGCTTAAGGCTGTACGCAAGATATCGGCAGCATCTTCACCTGGACTCTCTATCTCCACGAGCGGCACCATCGCATTGGCCAGGCAGGCCATATTCCAGTGCATGATTTTTGGTTGGCGATGGTAGGCGTAACGGCCCCCGCTATCGGTGTGATTACAAATGTGGTCTAAGGCGGTATGGTCTAAAAAACCAAAGGGGCCGTAATCCATGGTGAGACCGAGCGCGCTGATGTTATCGCTATTCAGAACCCCATGGCAAAAGCCTACTGACTGCCACTGCGCAACGCATCTCGCATTGCGCGCAGATATCGCCTTAAACAAAGCGAGGTATGGGGTCGGGCTGGATTGGCACTCGGGGTAGTGCGCTTCGATTAAGTAGGCCGCCAGTTCCTGCAAGCGCGCATGCAATCCATTGGCTGCGTAGTGCTCAAAGTGGCCGATTCGAATAAAGCTCGGAGCTAGGCGGGAACAAACGGCTGCTGTCTCCATTGTTTCGCGCCGCACTGCTTGCTTAGAGCCCACTAGGGATAATGCGCGCGTGGTCGGAATACCCAAGGCATGCATCGCCTCACTGCATAAAAACTCGCGAATCGATGAGCGTAGAACCGCCCGGCCATCGCCCATACGGGAGTAGCGCGTCATGCCCGCTCCCTTCAGTTGCAGCTCTTGCTGCTTGAGTTCCCCCAACAGAATCGCACGGCCATCGCCCAATTGCCCAGCCCAATGCCCAAACTGGTGCCCGCTATAGGCGGTAGCCATGGGTTTTGGAAATAGGCGCCCACCTAATTCTGCTGGATTGCCCGCCAACACCGCGAGCCAATCTGGATCCTGCGGCAACTGGTTCGAGCCTAAGGAAATGCCAACGAGCTCAGCTGCCTTTGTTGAGACCGCAATCCAATAGGGATCTTGAAGGGGGGTGGGGGCGATAAATTGACAGGTGTCGTCGCCGATGAGAGAAAATGCCATAAGTTCATTATTCTATGGGTATTTAGCCCCTGATGCCCAAGACCAATACACCTATTGCCCCATACTGCACATGACCAATCAAACTGAACTCACCGCCGCCGCCAAGCTGAGTAACCTAGGCCAAGAATTGGATGTTCCTTTCTTAAAATTACTCGGAATTCGTTGCCTTAGTGCGGAAATGGGTAGCGGCGAGATTTTGCTGGCCATTAAACCCGAGCATAAAAATACCTGGGAAGTTGCACATGGCGGGGTGTTGTTAACCCTCATGGATGTCGCCATGGCGGTTGCTGCGCGCTCGGGTGATCCAGATGACCGCAGCGTGGTAACCATCGAGCTCAATACTAATTTTCTACAGGCGGCCAATGGCATCCTGCGCGTAAAAGCCGATACCGTACACCGTAGTGTGACGATGGCCTTCTGTGAGGCGAAGCTCTACGACGATCAAGGCCGAGTGTGCTGCATGGCTACCGGAACGTTTAAGTACTTGCGGCGTTTGCCCGCACGTAATGCCAGCGGTGAGCGGGTCATTAATCCCGATCAGCGGACGCAGTAAATCCTACGTTGTTAAACCGAGAGGTTTGAGCCGGATGCGCTTGTCAGCGCACCGGTAATTACATCATGGCCAATAGTGCCATTGGCATCAAAACGGCGCTCAACCATTTCAAAGGCGCCATCTTTACGAATACGCAATACGGTACTCGAGCGCGTGCCATACATCGGGGTTTGAACAAATGCAGGGGACAAGGCTTTTTCCCACTCCTTGCTGACGCCGGTGCTGGGTAATTCTTGATCAACCGCAACCCGGTTATCACTGAGTAGATGCAAGTATTGATCGACGTGTTTTAGATTGCCTTGGTCCATTGCTAGTGTTTGGGCAAAAGCAGCGACCCGATGCGTGACTTTTGGCCAGGGCGTATCGAGCATCGCATTGGATAGGCCATAGACACCCGCATCTAAGGCTTGCTTTGGGAAGGTTTTGCGTGGCCGAATCGATTGGCCGAGCATCATGCGATTGCTAACCCAATGCATCTGTGCATCGCTAGGATTGCTTAGATCAGCCATCAGCATATTAAAGCCGTTGTATTGCTCAAAGCGTTTTGCATTATTTTGAATGAAGCCATCGGGGTTATGCTCACCAGTCAGATACATTAACGATAACTCGCCACGGGTTCGCGCGTCCGGATTTTTTTCACTGGGAGCTCGGACATTGGTTAATGCAGCAAAGCGACCCGATTTAGTAAACCCAAGCCAAGTACCTGGGCTTCCTAAGACATCCGCACGGTCTCGGCCGGCTAAGAGCTCGGGGTGCTCGGACCACCAATCCATTTTTTCTGTATCGCGCTCATAGAACTCATCGCGATTGGCCGCAACCACCAGCGGATAGTCGGGGTGGGATTTCCAGGCGAAGAGAATGAGGCACATAGCAATACTATGCCTGATTAAATTGCGATGAGGGGGTAGGGTAGCTGATCCAACATCAAAATGGGGCCATCCGAAGTCCCAAGATGGAAAGTGCCACCGGCTTGCAGCTCGGTTTTAATCTCGATTTGGAAGTCCATGCGTCGGGCATTCGCAATGCTGGGGGCGCTGAGTACGACCATTCCGGCCGGCTGCCCTGCGTCATCCGCATGAAAAATCTCAGTCCCTGGGCCGGTGGGTGCATTTGCAAGCTGATCGATGGGGCAGTGGGCTAGCTGCAGACGTCGCTTAATTGCCCCACGGTATTGGCTACGCGCTACGATCTCTTGGCCGGGGTAGCACCCTTTTTTAAAATCTACTCCGTACACAGACTCAAAGTTCACCATTTGGGGCACAAATTGGTCCTGGGTTGCAGCAACGATGCGCGGAATGGCACTCATGACCTCAAGTGAGCGCCATAGAATTTGGGCATCCTCAGAAGCAGCCTCGGCCGATGGCTGATCGGAAGCAATGGGTTGTGCGATCAATGCGCGCTGCATCGCAACACCGGCGGTCATCACGTCCGGAAGTCGCAGCAGGATGCTTGCTTTGTCGACCTCCAGCGTCTCCAGAGTTCCGCTAGTGCAATAACCTTTAATCACCCAACTATTCGAGGCATCCTTGACTGTCACTTTGGAGCGCAGGATGAACATACCTAAGCGCTTTGCGGTGCTGGCAGCTATGTCTTTTGAAATGAACAGGCAAAAACAGTTATCGCCATTCTCGTTTGAAAAAAGGCCAAGCCATGCGCTCGCAATTAAGCGGCCCTTGGGGCTGCAATAACCAACTAGGCGAACCGCATCTGGCCCGCTTGCAATTGCTGGCGATGTAACGGCAGTAAGCCCCAAAACGGAGTTTGTCAGTTGGTTTTGTAAAAAGCTGGCTGCATCCTCGCCCTCAACGATAATGAGTCCCCAGTCGGCGAGATCGGCAGCAGAGTTCATGCAGTGTTCTTATAAAGGTGCCAATGGGCGTGGATTTAAGTAAATATAGTCTAGACGCTTTTATCATAGCCTGATGCGAAAAAAGTACGCTCCATTTTGGGTATTACCCCTCAAACTCTTCGGAATTGCGGTTCTGGCTGGCTTAATCTTTTTTGGTGCCCTGTTTTGGTGGGGGGTAGTGCCATCGGCAGCCAATGACCCCGTTCGGCCTAGCGGCTTTACTGCCAAAGTCAACCCTAAATCTGGCGTGGCGAGCATTGCCCGGCAACTCCATAGCCAAGGCATTGAGGTCAATGGCATTTTGTTTCAGTTGGGTTCGCGCGCGCTGCTGATCCATGCGAAATTAAAACCGGGAACCTATCTATTTCCATTCGACGCCAGTACGGCTGCCATCCTATTGCAAATGGCTCGGGGCGATAGTATTAAAGAGTCGATTGCTTTTGTACCCGGCATGACCATCTGGCAGCTACGGCAAATCGTCGATAGCCATCCAGCTTTGGATCACCAAACCAAAGGGCTGGATCCTGCTGAGTTCTCTAAAGTGGTGGGTTTGAGCCATGCCAATGCGGAAGGGCTCTTTTTCCCCGATACCTATGTTTTTGATCCTGGTGAAAGCGACCTCGCCATCTACCGCCGTGCTGCAGATGCAATGCAAAAAAATCGAGCGAAGGCTTGGAGTGGGGTGCCCAATACAAGCGTACTAAAGACACCATACGACTTGCTGACATTGGCTTCGATCATTGAAAAAGAAACCGGCAAAGCCAGCGAGCGCGAGCAAATTTCAGCAGTGTTTCATAATCGTCTGAAAATAGGGATGCGCCTTCAAACTGATCCTACGGTGATTTATGGCATCGGCCCTCAATTTGATGGCAATCTACGTAAAGTAGATCTTCGCCGCGACAGTCCATACAATACCTATATGCGTACTGGCTTACCTCCAACCCCGATTGCGATTCCCAGTATGGAATCCTTGCTTGCTGCAGCCAGTCCTGCAAAAAGCGATGCCTTGTACTTTGTTGCTAAGGGCGATGGCAGTAGCTATTTCTCTAAGACACTGGCAGAGCATGAAAAAGCCGTTGACCAATACCAGCGCTCCGTTAAAGGGCCGGCAAAGAGATCATCGCCATAATGGATGCCACGATGAATGCCAATCAGCCTGGATTTTTTATTAGCTTTGAGGGTATCGATGGTGCTGGAAAAAGCACCCACATCAATGCTTACTGTGATTTGCTAAAAAGTCGCTTTCCAGATCGCACATTGGTGTTGACGCGTGAGCCAGGCGGCACTGCTTTAGGCGAGCAACTCCGGACTTTATTGCTGGAGGCGCCGATGCATTTAGAAACAGAAGCTTTGCTCATGTTTGCCGCGCGCCGTGAGCATCTAGCGCAAGTGATTGAACCTGCGCTTGCAGCCGGGCACATTGTGGTGTCGGACCGCTTTACTGATGCCAGCTTTGCTTACCAAGGCGGTGGACGCGGCCTCTCGATTGAAAAACTCAATGCACTAGAGCAATGGGTGCAGAAGCAAAGCGATGGTCACTTATTGCAGCCTAATACGACGTTCTTGTTTGATTTGCCAGGAGCGGTAGCGGAAGCACGTCGCTCGAAGGCACGCACACCTGATAAATTTGAGCGCCTCGATCTGGCTTTCTTTGAGCGGGTTAGGCAGGAATACCTGCGCAGAGCAAAGGCTGACGCACAGCGTTTTGTATTGGTTGATGCCACTCAAACGCAAGAAGCCATTTGGGATTTCTTATGCCAAGCTCCCTTGGCAATTCGATGATTGCGCCTTGGCTGCAGCCGCAGTGGGATGGTATTAATCTTGCTGCGTGCCCGAATGCCTTACTGCTCCACGGGCAGGCGGGTATCGGTAAAGCCGATTTCGCGCTGACGTTGGCCAAAGCCCTGGTATGCGAGGCGTCGCCAAACGGGAATAACAAGCCCTGCAATTGCTGTGAGGCGTGTCGCTGGTTTGATACCGGCAATCACCCAGACTTTGTTGCGCTGGTGCCGGAGACGCACCGCCGCTTTATGCCCAATGAGGCGCTCGAGGGCGCCGATGGGGATCCCTCTCCCAGTAAAAAGACAAAACAGTTGCGCGATGAAGAGGGCGACTCTGTTGAAAAAAAAGAGAAGAAGAACATTGCCATTGAAGAAGCACGATCGGCTATTGAGGGTTTAATGATCGGCACGCACCGCGGTGGCAATCGCGTTGTCTTGGTTTACCCTTTAGAGTCCTTGAGAGCAGGTGCAGCCAATACCTTATTAAAGTCCCTAGAGGAACCACCAAGCAGCACCATTTTTATATTGGTAACAAGCCGCCTGGATCGTGTCTTGCCGACCATTCGCTCCCGTTGCCGTTTAATCGCTCTGCCACCACCGGATAGAGCAAGTGGCCTCACATGGCTTCGTCATGAAATTGCTGCCCGTCCGGAGTTAACGGTATCAAATGATGAACTCGAAACCATTTTTTACGAGCAGGGTGGAGCGCCCTACGCGACCTTGGATTTTCTGTCGGCCAAGCAAGATCAAAACGAGAAGGATGAGCTTTTTGTTTCGATTCAGGCCTCGCGCTATTTATTGCAAGGCCTATTCCAGGGAGTTCGCATCGATTGGCTGGATGTCGCAGAAAAAACCCACAAAGCATCGTTTGCCGTATTGCTCGCTTCGATGCAGCGTTGGTTAGCTGACCTGCAAGGCAGTGCACAGGCCAATGCCGTGCGTTTTTACCCCAAGCATGCTGGAACGATTGGGGTTTTAGCAAAACAGGTGCGTATTGAAAAGTTATTGCGCCTTTGGAAAGGGGTCACCCAGGCGCGTCGCCATGAAAACCACCCATTGGCTACCCGCATTCAGCTTGAATCCCTCCTCATGCAATACCAGCAGATTTTTGGCGACTGATATCCCTTACTTTTGGATCCATTAGCCGAAGAGGACGCCGGCGATTAAAATGGAGGGATGTTCATTGATTCCCATTGCCACCTTGATTTTCCGGAGTACCGCGAGCGCTTACCCGAAGTCCTGGCCAATATGGCAACTGCCCAGGTTAGCCATGCACTCTGCATCTCGGTTGACCTCCCGGACTTTCCATTGGTAAGGCAGTTAGCCGAGACCCATCCCCATTTGTATGCCTCGGTTGGCGTGCACCCCGATTACGAAGATACGCCAGAGCCCACGGTCGACTTTTTGGTTGAGGCAGCAAAGCACCCTAAGGTGATTGCAATTGGTGAAACAGGCTTGGATTATTACCGCATGGCCGACCGAGCCTATGCCGATATGGAGTGGCAGCGCGAACGCTTTCGGACGCATATCCGGGCGGCAATCGAGTCGGGCTGCCCCTTAATCATTCATACCCGTGCAGCCTCTGAAGACACGATACGGATCCTTAAGGAAGAGGGCGCTGAGCGCATTGGCGGGGTAATGCACTGCTTTACTGAAAGTCTTGAAGTAGCTAAACAAGCCATTG
>CANHMJ010000026.1 GCA_947461805.1 Burkholderiaceae bacterium | reverse complement strand
GAGAACGAAACAGGTCCTCGGAACAGATTTGCATTAACCAAAACCATACTTATTAGGGAGACACGATGGAACATACATTACCGCAGTTGCCTTACGCGCTGGACGCCTTGGCCCCACACATTTCAAAAGAAACCATGGATTTTCATTACGGCAAGCACCATCAGACTTACGTTACTAATTTGAATAACCTGATCAAGGGTACCGAGTTTGAGAACGCCAGCTTAGAAGACATCATCAAAAAATCCGCCGGCGGTGTGTTTAACAACGCAGCCCAAGTTTGGAACCACACCTTTTATTGGATGGGCCTTAAGCCAAACGGCGGCGGCGCTCCTACTGGCGCACTCGCTGATGCGATTAATGCCAAATGGGGTTCGTTTGATAAGTTCAAAGAAGAATTTGCCAAGTGCGCTGTTGGTACGTTCGGCTCTGGCTGGGCATGGCTGGTTAAAAAGCCTGATGGCTCGCTGGATCTTGTTTCTACCAGCAATGCTGCTACACCATTGACTACCGATGCAAAAGCCTTGGTGACCTGTGATGTTTGGGAGCATGCGTATTACATCGATTACCGCAATGCGCGTCCGAAGTACCTTGAGGCGTTTTGGAATTTAGTGAACTGGGATTTTGCTGCAAAGAACTTTGCTTAATTTCTGATTTACCGTTGCACCACTCAAGTCACCTACGGGTGACTTGTTTGTTTCTGGCTTTATAAAACAAGCCCACTTAATCGGGCTTGTTGCGCATCCAGTCGGCAGTCGCGAAAAAGGATTCATGGAGACGTGCTTTAAGTAACGCATCGACTGCTACTTCATCCATGGCTCGCTGCATGCAATCGAGCCATTGGTTGCGCTCGGTTGATCCAATCGGAAAGGGCAGGTGACGCGCGCGTAGCATGGGGTGCCCATACTTTTCTTGGTACAGCCCAGGGCCCCCCATCCAGCCGCTCAAAAACAAATATAGCTTGTCGCGCGAAGTGCTTAAGTCGGGCGGATGCAATTGTCGAATAATGGAATAGGCAGGCTCCAACTCCATGAGGTCGTAGAAGCGGTCAACCAATTGCCGAATCGCTTCGCCGCCACCAATGAGGGCGTATGCAGTGGCGCCAGAGCCATTGCCCTGATCGGCACTCATGCCAATACAGGAGGCAGCAACTTAACCAGTGCAGCGCGTTCCGCGGTAGCAGAGCCGAGTAAGGCAAAGCCCAATAGTTGCCCATCAGGCGATTCAAAACGACATTGCATGCCTCCCTCAACCTCTGTAGTGTTCCATTGTCCTTCGGCCCCTTTTGCTGGCGGCGAGACTACGATCGGGTAGGCGGGGGTTTTAACCATCACCGGCATGGCTGGGTATTGCAATGCTGCAGTTTGCCCAAGAAGCGTTGGCGCCAAAGCTCGGGCTGCTTGCATGATCGGCATCACGTAGGGCAAAACCAGGCCTTCCGTTTCTGCGCAGTCGCCAATGGCGTAAATTGAATCCAGATTGGTTTGTAGTTGGCGGTTGACCTCAATGCCTAACCCCGTCTTAATGCCCGCGTCACGTGCCAATTGAGTGCGAGGACGTAAGCCCACTGCCGAGAGGACAACATCGGTATCGATCGTGTCGCCATTGACCAAGGTAATGCGTATCGCATCACCGTGCGCATCAATCGATTGTGCGGTACTACCAAAATGCCAGCGTACACCCGCTGCGCTGAGCTTTTCCTCGAGTGCCGTTGCTGCAGCCTCGGGCAAGAGGCGTCCTAGCGCATGCGCTGCCAAATCAATCACGTCTATTGAGTAACCGCCAAGCGTGAGGTCATTGGCGAACTCGCAACCAATCAGGCCAGCACCCAGAATCGCTACCCGTTTGTGACCATCAATGGCCTGACGAAAGCGCGCATAGTCTTCCAGATCATTCACCGTCATGACTGCATTAGCGGCTGTGCCTTTTAGGTCCAACTGAATTTGATCAGCACCCAAAGCCAATACTAGCTTGCTATAAGTCACTTCGCCATTGCTGGTGTGGAGTAGTCGAGCCTGCGCATCAATGGAGTGCACATCGGTGTTACCCAATACCGTTAGATTGAGCTGGGTTGCCATGACCTCACTGCTAGAGCTGATGAGCTGCTCTGCTAATTTACTGTTTGCAAATGCAGTCGACAACATCGGCTTAGAATAAAAGTAGCCGGGCTCGCGGGTGATGAGCGTAATCGGCACATCTTTGTCTATCTTACGTAATTCGCGAATGACGGTATAGCCAGCTAATCCGCTACCAATAATGACAATCGGTTGGGATTGGTTTTGGTGTTCGCTCAAAGCGATGCTCCTTTAATCGATATCATGGTGGCGCACTAAAAAAAGCAGTTTAAATTTGTACCATTTCAAAGTCGGACTTGGACACGCCACAATCGGGGCATTCCCAGTTCGCTGGAACATCGGCCCACACGGTGCCTGGCGCAATCCCATCCTCTGGAAGGCCTTTGGCTTCGTCGTATATAAATCCACACACAATGCATTGCCACGTTTTCATAATCATCCCTTTATCTTTAACCAGAAATGCCATTTAGGCATACAGAATACATGGCTTAATGGAGTACCCTTAAATACCAGTCTTTGCTGCGGTATGCAGACAAGCACCATTCTTGTTACGATCAGATTTGTTTGGTTTATTCATTTACGCAAAGGAAGCATGTATGTCGACCCCCTTAGAACTTCTTAGCCCAGTTTCACTTGGCTCCCTGGCGCTCAAGAATCGCTTAGTTATGGCGCCACTGACCCGCATGCGCGCCATCGATGGCGATGTGCCGAGTCCTCAGGCCAAGACTTATTACAGTCAGCGCGCGAGTGCCGGCATGATCATCACCGAAGCAACGCAAATTTCCCCCTTAGGCAAAGGCTATCCAGCTACACCGGGGATTTATTCAGAAGCACAAACCGCAGCCTGGAAAGAAATTGTTGCAGCAGTACACGTAAAGGGCGGTTTGATTGTGTCGCAACTCTGGCATGTTGGTCGCATTTCCCATTCCTCATTGCATGCAAACGAAGGATTGCCTGTCGCCCCTTCGGCAATAGCACCTGCTGGTAAAACCTACGGCGCCGATTGGCAATTGCACGACTATGAAACCCCAAAAGCCATGAGTGAAGTTGATATTGCACAGCTACTGCTTGATTTTCGTAATGCAGCGCTCAATGCAAAAAAAGCCGGATTTGATGGTATCGAAGTCCATGCAGCCAATGGCTATTTGCTGGATCAATTCTTACAAGATAAAACCAATCAACGTACCGATCAGTACGGTGGTTCGATTGAAAATCGCCTGCGCTTATTAATCGAGGTATTGAAAACCGTCAGTGAGGTGTTTTCATATGATCGGATTGGTGTTCGTTTATCACCCTATGGCAGTTTCAATGACATTGCTGATAACGATCCATTGACCCTCTTTACGGCTGTCATCAACAAGCTCAACCCATTGGGTCTGGCATACCTGCACATGATTGAGCCGCGCGCTACTAATGCGGGCGGTAACGACAAGGTTGATACGGCCGCACCCAATACATCGGCTCTCTTTCGTAAAGCGTTTCATGGCAAGTTCATCAGTGCCGGTGGATATACCAAAGAGTCCGGCGAAGCAGCATTGGAAGCGGGCCTTGCTGATGCCATTGCCTATGGCCGTATTTACATCGCCAATCCCGATTTAGCTGAGCGCTTTGCGCAAGCTGCGGCGCTAAATCCATACGATCGCGCTAGCTTTTATGGCGGCGATGAAAAAGGCTATACCGATTACCCTAGTCTTTAAGTACGGTATTTCAGTGCAACAGGCTTAATCCGGCTAACTATGGGAATGCGGAAGAAGAGCGATCTGCCAAGCAAAGACTGCGTTTGCTGTGGCAGACCCTTTAATTGGCGAAAAAAGTGGGAAAAGGTCTGGGATGAGGTGAAGTATTGCTCTGATCGCTGCAGACAAACTAAGCAGGCTGTCAAAAAACCGTCATCCCTCTAATGGCCAAGGCTTGGCAGCCACCCTGATTCGGTATAGAGTAATGCATGAAGCAATACAGACATGAATACCTTTTTGAGGACTGCAATGAACCAACACGACATTCAAGAGTGGCAGCATAAGAAAGCAAAAGAGCTGTTTGCGCTGTCGCATAAATTACTCGATACTGCGAAGCAATTGAGCGAGCACCACGCTAATGAGCTAAAGCACAATATGGATCATGCCTTGCGCTTTGCTAAAACAGCAGCCAAAAACGACCTTGAGAGTTTGAAGCTTCTGCAGGAAGAAGCGACTCAAGCTGCTGCTGATCGTATGCACACGTATCATAAAAAAGTAAAGGGCATGCTGCGTGAGATGGGCGATGACGCTGCGGATGAGGCAGAAAAATATTTAGAGAAGGCGCGTGAATCGCTTTCTGGATGGCTCGAAGACGTCGAGAAAAAAATGCCTGCTGGTGGTGAACATTTAGCCAAAGTGGCGCGTGACCTGTCGCGCGCTGGCGAAAAGGCATTCAAGGAAGGGCGTCGCGTTATTAATGAGGCAGCTGAAGCAGCTGAAAAAAATATCAGCAGCTTATCCAGTCGGAGCAATGCTGGCAGCGCAAAGTCTTCCGCACCAAAAAAGGCGGCAGCTAAAAAAGCGCCAGCAAAACGAGCTGCAGCAAAAAAACCCACCGCTAAAAAGGCTGTTAAAAAGGCCACTAAAAAGAAAGCCTAATTTTTTAGTCTTTCGTTCTGATTTTTAACCAGCAATACAGTCATCGCCACCCTAAACTCGGGGTGGCGTTTTTACTTATAAAACCCAGAAATGATGGGTTCCATCTTTGGCCAGCTGAGCAACCAAGCCGAACTCCCAGTCTAGGTAGGCCTGCATTGCCTCAGGACCAATATTGGTTCCTTCATAGGGGCGTTTATAGCGATCGCGCGCAGGTGAAGCGAGATGGGTCTCGCCTTTCTCCAGTGGCTGGCCAGTCTTGCTCCATTCCGCATTACCACCGTGCAATACAGATACCTTCTTCCCCGAATGGGCTTGCATTTCAGTGGCAGCGAAGACGGCAAGTTCCTGGGGTGTGCTCGTTAACACATAATGCGCTGCGCTTGGTATTGACTTCAATGCTTGCGCCAATTCAGAGCGGAGGGCAAACCATGCCCCTGGAATATGGCCGCGAACATAGACGGCATGGGTACTGAAATCAATCACCAGTACTTCTGTATTCGATGCTTGTAGTTGAGCCAAAGCGGCTACATCGATGTAGTCTACTTTTGGCAAAGGGGGCAATGGATTTTTCCAAGGTCCGCGCTCACTTAAATCATGGGCCTCTAGGCCATCCACTACATACACATCCCAGGCCATTTGGGCAAGCCACGATGCGGCCATGTCAGCTCGAACGCCACTGGGGTCAGCCAAGACAATGCGAGCACCCCGCACGGGTGCAACCATTTCGGTCTCTTGTACTAGCTGCCCGCCCGGAACAGAACGAAAGCCGGGAAGGTGTCCTGCTTCATATTCCTCTGGGGTGCGGGTATCAAAAAAGTAGCTGGTGCGCTCACTCTGCTGCTGCCACTGCTTTACTTCAGTTAACTGTGCGCGTTTGACTTTAGCTCGGTCCGCGACGGAGCGAGACCGCTGTGCCGCCTCTGCTGCGGTTTCAGGCCCTACATCGGCAAAGCGCCGGGTTTGACCGACATCCAAGGCTTGGCCCGCCAACTTCCAACCGATAGTGCCATTACGTAAGGCATGCACTGGGTTTGGAATACCTGCATTAATTAAGGATTGCGTTCCTAATATGCTGCGTGTTCTACCGGCGCAATTCACGATAATTTGGGTTGTGGAATTGGGCGCAATTTCCTTTACACGCAAAACGAGCTCGGCACCGGGAACATTAATCCCAGTAGGGATGCTCATGGTGTTGTACTCATCAAAGCGACGCACATCCAGTACCACCATGTCTTCATTGGCATCGATGCGTTGCTTGACCTCTTCCGCTGAGAAGGATGGGGTATGGCGCTTGGACTCTACGAGCTCACCAAAGGACTTGCTAGGCACATTGACATCCCGAAACAATTCGCCACCCGCCGCATCCCATGCCCGAATGCCACCTTCGAAGATTGATACATCGGTATACCCCAATACAATCAGACGTTGTGCAGCCAGCTCGGCAAATCCTTCGCCCTCATCGATGATCACGACAGGCACATCACGCCTAGGGAGCTTTGCATAGGCGTCATACTCGATTCGAGAGAGAGGAAAGTTGGCGGCAAACAGGGGGTGCTCTTCTGCATGGGGGCCTTCTTCGCGTACGTCTAAGAATGCAATTTCGCGGCGCTCTAGCAGTGCGGCGCGAACATAGTCATAATTTTTGAGTGCGACTGCTTGATTGTTTACGGTCATTTTATTTATCCTTCTAATTCATTTTAGCAATAGCGCAAAGCCGGTTCTCAGCGGCTATCCACCTCGGTCGATTTGGCTAAGATGGCTTTGTCCGTGGGATCATTTTTAACGAGTAGCCACATGGCAGCCATAACAATGACCATGCCGCCAATCTGCAGTAAGCTGATTGTTTCGGAGAGTACTAGCCAGCCCATAAAAATGGTGGCAATCGGTCCAACAATTCCAGATTGAGCCACCAAAGGTGAGCCAAGGCGATTGATGGCAACCATGATCATCGTCATTGGGATGACGGTGCAGATGCTGGCATTAATAATGCTCAGCCCATAAATTTCTGGTGCTTGGGTAAAAATGGCACTCGGGTTATAAAACAGAATTTGAATAATGCTGCACGCAGCTGAAGCAGAGCTAGCAAATACGACTAAGCGAACACTACCAATTCGGCGTACCATCTCGCCGGAGCCAATCATATAGGCCGCATAGGCACAGGCGCTAGCAAAAACCAGGACCATTCCCAGCCATGCATCGCTACCGAGGACAGCGACATCCTGAATAAATACCAGCGTGACGCCAAGGTAGCCCGTTATTAGGGCAAGCCATTGAATTCGGGAGATCCGCTTCTTGAATACAAAAAAAGAAATCAATAAAACGAGGGTCGGGGTGAGGTACAAAATAATGCGCTCAAGCCCAACGGAAATGTACTGTAGCCCCAAAAAATCGAGGTAACTGGATAAGAAGTAGCCTAAAAAACCGAGGCCGCATACTTTGAGCGTATCGAGTCTAGATATAGGGCTCATCGGTTTACTGCGCGCTTGCCAAAAGTAGAGTGACCAAAATAGGGGCAGGGCAAAGATCATACGCAATGCCAGTAAGGTCTCTGGGTCTGTT
This sequence comes from Burkholderiaceae bacterium, assembly GCA_947461805.1. Lineage (GTDB taxonomy): Bacteria > Pseudomonadota > Gammaproteobacteria > Burkholderiales > Burkholderiaceae > Polynucleobacter. The sequence continues at coordinate 7,411 of CANHMJ010000026.1, read as the reverse complement.
CCGTAGGAATAGGCCAGCTTGATTAAGATGGCTTTGCCAGAAAAAAGGATCGACCCCACTCCGGCCATGAGGATGCCGGTGAGGTAAAGTCGCCGCTGCTCTGTGCTTGAAAAAAAAGACATGCCGCTTTTATAGCAGGTCGTTGAGTACCTGTCTTATTTCCAGGATGAGTTCGCTTGGGGTCATACCAATCGGCCCACCCAATTGGACGAGCAATCGATCGGCCGCTAGGGCATGTACTTCAACGCCAAGACAGGCGCCCTCCCAGGGGGTGAGCTTCTTATCCATACCTTGGGCCACTAGGGAGGCAATCAGTCCAGTTAAAACATCCCCGGTGCCACCAATCGCCAGACCTGGATTGCCGCGATTGCATATTTGAGTTGCCTCGGTGGGTGAGCCAAGTAAGGTGTGCTGGCCTTTCAAAATCACAATGTGCTTACTCCAGGCCACCAGCGCACGAAGGCTGCCTATGCGATCAGCTTGAATTTCGGCGCTACTGCTGTGAAGTAAACGCCCTGCCTCACCCGGGTGGGGCGTCAAGATGCAGGGTAAGGCGCAACTCTGCAGAGCAGCACCTAAAGCATCATCTGCAGCAATTAAATTAAGTGCATCGGCATCAATCACGATTGCGCCCAGCGAAGGCACCACTGCATAGTCCCTCAACACTGCACTTAACCATGCTTTGGCTAGTAGCGAGGATCCAAGTCCAGGACCGATCGCAATGACATTGGGCTGAAGGCGTTGTAGGTGTGCAGTGGGTTCATCTGCCAGGTTACTCACCTGAGCACTCTCAATCATGAGCTCAGGTTGCTCTGCGAGGGCGTGCGCTGAATGGCTATCCAGCATACACAGCATGGTGTAACCTGCTCCACTGTGCAGGGCTGATTTTGCTGAGAGTAGGAGGGCACCAGCCATGCCAATCGCTCCTCCAATACACAGCACCTTCCCAGAGTCGGCTTTATTGGTATCAGGGCGCCGCTGCAATTGCTTGGCCAACGGTAATGCGTTGAGTGGCTCAGCGGTAAGATTGTTTTGGCTCATGTGTAATGTCAGTGTATGCTGAAAGTACTGCTTGGTAAATGGATGCCCAAGGCGATTGGGTATTAAGGATTGAAGCCAAATGAAAATACAGTTTTTGGGTGCCGCAGGCGAAGTCACTGGATCCAAATACCTGTTGGAGATGGACCTGGCGCAGCGTAGTCGACGCGTCATTGTTGACTACGGGATGTTTCAGGGCGGTCGTGAGGCGCTGGAAAAAAATCAAGGTTCATTGCCTATCTTGGCATCCGAGGTGGATTGCGTCATATTGACCCATGCCCACATAGACCACAGCGGCCTATTGCCGAGACTATGTGCGAGTGGCTTTAAGGGCCCGATTTACTGCACTGGCGCCACGTTTGAACTACTGAAAATTATGCTGCCGGATAGCGCGCATCTGCAACTGGCCGATAGTGAGCGCGCCGCCAAAAAAATCAAACAAGGAAAGTGGCGGGGCACTGCCCCTGAGCCCTTGTACAGCGCTAAGGAAGTGGAGATTGCCTTATCGCAGATACGTGTTGTGGAGTATCACCAAACCCTTGAATTGTTTTCTGGACTGCGTTTGAGTTTTTATAACGCGGGTCATATCCTCGGCTCAGCCATTGCGGTGCTGGATATTCAAGAGACGGGAGCGGATTCAAGGCGCTGCGTATTTTCTGGAGACTTGGGCATGCAGCGGCGCCCCCTGATGCCAGACCCTGAAGTAGTTGAATCAGCTGATATCGTGGTGGTGGAATCTACCTATGGCGATCGCTTGCATCGAACCATGGTCGATACCGAAGATGAGCTGGTTGGGGTAATTTGTAAGGTGATGGCAGAGCATGGCAATATCGTGATGCCTGCTTTTGCAGTAGGACGCACGCAGGAAGTCTTATTTGTCTTGATTGATTTGGTGCGGCGAGGGCGACTACCCAATTTGAATGTTTGGGTTGATTCGCCGATGGCAACGGCTGCAACTCATTTGACCGAACATTTTTTTGCGCAGCTTGATCCAGAATCGCAATCCACATTTGCTTGGCTCAAGGAAAATCCGGCCGCATTGCATTTGCGCTTTATTGCCGATGTCGAAGAATCCAAGGCACTCAATCGCGTTAAGGGTGGCGCCATCATTATTTCTGCAAGCGGGATGTGCGATGCCGGTCGTGTTTTGCATCATTTGTTGTGGAATTTACCCCGCGCTCAAAATGCGGTGGTGATTACAGGCTTTCAGGCGCAAGGCAGTTTAGGGCGCCGCTTAGTTGATGGGGTTGATTCCATTCGGGTAATGCACCAAGAAGTCCCGGTTAAGGCATCCATTCACACGATTGGCGGCCTATCTGCCCATGCAGATCAGTCTGGTCTTTTAAAGTGGCTGAAAGGTTTCAAAAAAGCCCCGCAGAAAGTGTTTGTAACGCATGGCGAGGAGAAGTCCTCCCATGCCTTGGCGGCCGCCATTCAACGCGAGTTACATTGGACTCATGTCACAGTACCGGCACGCAATCAGATTGAGGATTGCTCACTTTAATCTGACTACAATGGGTCTATTCCGACTGCATTGGATTGCTTATGGGCAACACGCTCCGCCGCACTACCCCAGTTAGCATTACTGACTTAGCAAAGCTTTCCGAGCCTAGCGCTGCTATGCCAGGTTCGAGCCAGGCGCACGACTCTTACAAATTCGCATACGACGACGATGCTTTTTTATCCCGCCGCGAAACTCTGGGCATCCGTTTTGAGCTAGAGCTATTAAAGCCCGATTTATTGCTGCGCGAAATGGGCATCGAGAACACCGTGGTGGTTTTTGGTTCAACCCGCTTTTGTAGTCCAGAGCGCGTCGCAGAAATGCTTCAGCGTGCAACAACACCAAGCGAACACCTTGCTGCGGAAAAAGCGCAAAAGGGCACTCATTTTTACGACTCTGCACGGCGCTTTGGCGGCTTAGTGGCGCAATACAATCTAAAACAAGAAAGCAATGCCGATAAGCTCGTGATCTGTACCGGTGGCGGTCCCGGCATTATGGAGGCTGCCAATCGAGGCGCTTTTGAGATGGGCGATCTATCGATTGGTTTTAACATTAGCCTACCGCGCGAACAAACACCCAATCCCTACTTAACTCCGGGCCTGAGCGTACGCTTTCATTACTTTGCCTTGCGCAAAATGCATTTCATGATTCGGGCGCGCAGCATTGTGGTCTATCCAGGCGGCTTTGGCTCTTTAGATGAATTGTTTGAAGTGGTTACGCTGATGCAAACCAATAAGGTAGAGCGTTTTCCCATTATCTTGGTGTGCAAGTCATTTTGGGATGAGGTATTGGGATTTCAAAAGCTCATTGACTACGGTGTGATTGATGCAGCCGATATGCAACTAATTCATTTTGTCGATAGCGCTGAAGAGGCTTGGGACTACATCGCACAGTGGTACGAACTCAATTGAGTATGACTGCCCCATGGGATGCCATTGTTGTTGGGGGAGGTGCGGCTGGGCTCTTTTGCGCCGGCATTGCTGGCCAGCTTGGTAAAAAAGTCTTGGTGCTAGACCATGCTGCCGTGCTTGGCGAAAAGATTCGGATTAGTGGCGGCGGTCGTTGCAATTTCACCAACATCAATAGCACTCCAGCCCATTTCTTATCCTGCAACCCCCATTTTGTGAAGGGTGCTTTAGCGCGCTATTCTTCCTCTGATTTCATTGGACTAGTAAAACGCTACCGCATACCGCACCATGAAAAACACCAGGGTCAACTCTTTTGCGATGATTCCGCAAAAGACATCATTGGTATGCTCTTTGCGGAATGTAAGCAGGGCGGTGTCACGATTCGTAATCCCGTATCTGTCGAGCAGATTCGATCTGTAAATTCGACTTGGGAAGTCAAAACAAATCAGGGTATCGAGCGCGCCAAGGCCGTAGTGATGGCCACAGGCGGATTGCCTGTACCGGCGATTGGTGCGACTGACTACGCATTAGACATTGCCAAGCAGTTTGACTTGCCTATTGCGCCAGTCCGTCCAGCATTGGTACCGCTCTCCTTTACGTCCGATGAATTCACACACCTAAGTACGCTCGCCGGTCTAAGTGTGCCCGTGCGAATAACCACTGGCACAAAAGCACAGCGTTATGGGCACGGCGATTTTCACGAAGATCTCTTGATTACCCATAAGGGCTTATCTGGACCTGCGGTATTGCAAGCGAGTAGTTATTGGATCGAAGGGGAATCAATCGCAGTCAATTGGCTAGGCGCGCACGATGTCAAAGGCAAGCAGTTCAATTGCGATGCCTTATTCGACGACCCAGACAATCGCCTAAAACAAACTGAAACGATTTTGGCGATGGTCTTGCCACAGCGTTTGGCAAAAGCATTTGCAGAACAGCAGTCGCTGCTGGGCCGTAAGTGGGCAGAGGTTGGTAAAAAAGATCGGCAAGCCCTTAAAGCAGTTTTACAGCAGTGGACGGTGAAGCCTGCTGGCACATTGGGTTGGAAAAAAGCAGAGGTGATGCTTGGTGGTGTTGATACTAAAGCGTTGGATAGTCAAACGATGATGGCCAAAGCACACCCCGGCCTTTACTTTATTGGTGAATGCGTGGATGTCACTGGCCACCTTGGGGGCCACAACTTTCAATGGGCCTGGTCTAGCGGCTTTGCCTGTGCCCAAGCTCTAGCGGCAGTTCAGGCCTAGCCGACCATTCGTGCCACGATCCGATGTAATTGCGAACTTGTGCATATCCAGCCAAACGCAGTACCCAATACGTATTAGCCGAACGCGCTCCACGATGGCAGTAGGGCACTAGCTCATCATCCTCTCGAATGCCACGACTGTGCAACAAAGCCCTAATTGCTTCTGCTGATTTAAAGCGACCCTGCTCTAAAAACGCTGACCAATGAATCCAGACCGCGCCAGGGACATGGCCACGGCGCGCACAACACGCGGTGTGATCTAGGCCATCGTGCTCGAGTTCATCGCGCACATCAATTACAACGCGTCTTGGGTGATCCAGTTCGGCTGTAATCTCATCTGCAGAAACAAAGCCGGCGCTATGGTGTTGGATTGCAAACTGCCGTGCTGTACTTGAGCAAGTTTCGACACTGATTGGACCGCCACACTGCCACCATGCATTTAGACCGCCATGCAGCAAGCGCACATTACGGTGCCCGAGGTATTCCAGAAGCCAGCACTCCCTGGCAACACGAACCCCGGTATCGTCGTCGTAGACCACTAGGGGAGTATCCAAAGCTATACCAGCAGCGCCATAGAGTGCTGCTGCTTGATTAGCAAAAGCACGCATCCCTTCGGGCTTGGTATTCGGTACAAAGTAATCGTAGGTAGAAACGGAAATAGCTCCAGGAATATGGCCTGCAGCGTAGGACTCCGGTGAGCGTGCATCAATAATCAGGCCATCCAGATTTGTAAAAGTGGCTAGTAGGCTTTGGGGCTCGACCAAGAACGAGCCCAGTGAATCATCGGTCTGGGAGATGAGGGTGAATGAGGTCATTCCCAAAGTGTACTGAGGTGAACGAAAAAAAGGCCCTAAAAGGGCCTTTTACTTCGCTATTGGGTTGGGACTTAACGCCGACCCTTAATTCCGCTTATTCTTGGCAAAAACTGGGGCTAGCCATGAACTGCGCTGCAAATTGGACGCCCATAACACGCACATAGCGTTGCAGCATCTCCAGCGAGGCAGGATCAAGTAAGTTGCTGGCAGGGATGCCCGATGCCTTGGTTTCACGAATCAGCAGGGCTACTTGTGCCCATTTATGTAGTCTTTTACGCATATTTATCTCCTATGAGGCAAATAACGCATTGACTTTTGATTAAGTTAACAAATATTTTGAATTATTTTGAACTTTTTTAAAAAACAGGCATCACCATAAAAATGCACCAATTTAGTGCAGTTGGGATAATTCCCAAAGAGGAAATAGCCCGGACCCAAAAGGCATCTCCTGTGACAGTACACTAACCGCAGCAAAGCAACCATTGCTTTGCCTTTTTAGATCCTTCATCCATTAGGAGTTCACTTGAAGAAAATTGCCCTTATCGCACTCTGCTCGACATTTGCAGCCACCAGTTTTGCCCAGGCACCTGCTAAACCAGCAGCCTCAACCGTTTCCATGGCGCCCGTTGCAGCAGAGGTGGTTGTCATGACGTCGACTGTGGATTCCGTTGACGTAAAGAAGCGCACTGTTACCTTAAAAGATGACAAAGGGAATACCGCAACCATGACGGTTGGTAAGCAGATCAATGACCTTGAAAAAGTCAAGAAAGGCGATTTGTTTGTAGTGGAGTATGCCCAAGCATTGGCAGTTGGATTGGCGATTGCGCCCAAAGATGCCAAGCCAGGCGTTAGCGGAACACGTACCGTAACCATCGCTGGCAAGGGCGCTAAAAAGCCGTTTGAAGAAGTTACCGATGTCATTATTGCTACGGCAAAAATTACGAGCATTGATGCAGCTAAGCGGACCGCAGTATTGACATTACCAAGCGGCGAAAAGCAAACCGTTAAGGTGGATCAAAAGGTATTGGGTCTTGAGAAATTCAAGGTCAATGACGATGTGGTTGTAGAGTATATCGATGACATGGCGATTGGTTTTGTAACGCCACCAAAGAAGTAAACATGGGCGCGCGCATCGCAGTGTGCGCCGCATAAAACAAAAGGCCCGCAGTGCGGGCCTTTTTATATGCTTACTGCTGCATCATTTTGCGTTCGGAAAGAACAGTTGTTCGCCACCCACCTTATACGAGGCAATCGTATCTTGACCTTCTTTCGAAACCAACCAATTGATAAATGCCTGACCATCTGCTTTTTTCACATTGGGAAACTTTTCTGAACTGACTAGCATCACGCCATATTGATTAAAGAGCTTGGGATCACCTTGAACCAAAATAGTAAGATCACCCCGATTTTTAAATGAAAGCCAAGTGCCTCGGTCAGCCAAGATGTAGGCGTTCATGCCCGATGCGGTATTCAGGGCAGGGCCCATGCCCGAGCCGGTTTCTTTATACCAAGGCAGATTTGCGTTGACTTCAATGCCTGCGCCTTTCCAGTAGCGGAGCTCTGCTGCATGGGTGCCACTTTTATCGCCGCGCGACACGAAAGCAGATTTACTATCGGCAACTTTCTTGAGGGCTGCTTGAATGTCTTTTCCGCCTGCGATTTTGGCAGGGTCTGATTTAGGCCCCAGCAACACAAAGTCATTAAACATCACTTCTTGCCGTTTATCGGAAAACCCCTGCGATACAAATAGTTCTTCCGCTGCTTTGTCATGAACAAACACCACATCGGCATCGCCGCGGCGACCAATGTCCAGTGCTTGACCGGTACCTACCGCAACCACTTTGACGGCAATGCCGGTTTTATTGGTGAACACCGGCAGAATATGGCCGAATAAACCCGACTGCTCGGT
>CANHMJ010000025.1 GCA_947461805.1 Burkholderiaceae bacterium | reverse complement strand
AAGTAGTAATTAAGCTTTTATCTTTCCACCCTCTGGATCAAAGAGTGGCTCGGCCATGATTGTTGCTACTTTTTTAACTCCAAACATCTCAACCTCAACAGATGTACCGGGGTTGGTGTGTTCTGCTGGCAGGTATGCGTTTTTCAGGTACCTCGATGCGCTCGCGTCCAGCTAAATAGGCTCCCGTGAGGGAGTTGGGATTGGCTTCCACTTCAGCAGGCGTCCCTTGTGCCACCACTCGGCCGCCATGAACACCTGCGCCCGGACCAATGTCAATCACGTAGTCGGAGGCGCGAATCATGTCTTCGTCGTGCTCAACTACTAACACACTGTTTCCTAAATCACGCAGGTGCTTGAGTGTGCCAATCAGACGATCGTTATCGCGCTGGTGCAAGCCAATCGAAGGTTCATCTAGCACATACATCACGCCCGTTAAACCCGAGCCAATTTGCGAGGCCAAACGAATGCGCTGTGCCTCGCCACCAGACAGCGTGTCAGCACTGCGTTCGAGCGAGAGGTAATCGAGACCAACATCGTTTAAGAAGGTTAAGCGGGAGCTAATCTCCTTCACAATTTTGTCTGCGATTTCCCGTTTTGCACCTTTGAGTTCGAGGGCCTCGAAATACTCTTTTGCTTCTTTGAGGGGCAGTGCGCTGATTTCAAAAATACCGCGCGACTGCTTGCCATCACCCACTTTGACAAAGCGCGCTTCACGGCGTAAGCGTGTGCCATTGCAATCGGGACAGGAGCGAACATTTTGATAGCGGGATAACTCTTCGCGTACCGCCATCGATTCGGTTTCGCGGTAACGGCGTTCAAAGTTGGCCACAATGCCTTCAAAGGGATGTTGCCGTACGCTCAATTTGCCGCGCTCGTTCAAATACTCAAAGGCAATATTGGTTTCACCTGATCCCATTAACACCAGGTCTTGTGCTTTTTTGGATAGGCTCTCAAACGGCTTCTCAATATCAAACCCAGCATGCTTTGCCAGGGTCTGTAGCAGCTTGAAATAAAACTGATTGCGGCGGTCCCAGCCTTTAATTGCGCCTGAGGCCAGTGATAAATCGGGGTGGGCCACAATCCGTTTTGGATCAAAAAAGGAGATGTGACCTAAACCATCGCATGAGGGGCAGGCACCCATCGGATTGTTGAATGAAAATAGCCGTGGCTCAAGTTCTTGCAGTGAGTACGAGCAAATCGGGCAAGCAAATTTACTGGAGAAAATCGTATCAACACCAGTATCCATGTCGACAATCATTGCCTTGCCATCCGCTAAGCGCAGTGCTGTTTCAAAGGACTCGGCTAAGCGCTGCTGAATATCGGGACGTACCTTAATGCGATCTACCACCACCTCAATCGAATGCTTATCGGTTTTTTTCAGCTTAGGTAGCTGGTCCACTTCAAAGATCTCGGCTTTTGCTGTGTTGGTGGTACCACCACCCGAGCGTACCCGAAAGCGCACAAAGCCCTGGGCTTGGAGATCCTGAAAGAGGTCAACAAACTCGCCCTTACGTTCACTTACGACCGGCGCCAAAATCATGAGCTTGGTTTCAGGCGGCAGTGCCATCACGGTATCCACCATTTGCGAAACACTCTGCGCTGCCAGCGCCAAATTATGGTCTGGGCAATGGGGTGTGCCGGCTCTGGCAAACAAGAGTCGCAAATAGTCATGGATCTCCGTAACCGTGCCTACGGTAGAGCGGGGGTTATGGCTCGTTGCTTTTTGTTCAATTGAGATGGCAGGAGATAGGCCTTCGATGACATCCACATCCGGCTTTTCCATCAGCTGTAGAAATTGACGGGCATAGGCAGACAGCGACTCGACGTAGCGACGCTGTCCCTCGGCATACAGAGTATCGAATGCCAGCGAGCTTTTACCAGACCCCGAGAGGCCGGTAAGGACGACTAATTTCTCTCTGGGAATATCTAAATTGATATTTTTGAGGTTGTGCGTACGGGCACCGCGGATCTTGATTTCGTTATTCATGGTTTTTAGGCGTAACTTGTTAATATAGCCTTTTCCCATGAATTCTTCCGAACTTCGCTCGACTCTGGCTTTGGCAGGCATATTTGGCCTGCGAATGCTGGGCCTTTTTTTGCTTTTGCCGGTATTTAGCCTGCATGCAGAGGGTTTGCCGGGTGGCGATCGCGCCTTTTTAGTGGGATTGTCCCTGGGCATGTTCAATATTGTTCAGGCGTTTTTTCATATCCCGCTAGGCGCGCTATCCGATCGGATTGGCCGACGCCCGGTTGTGGTGGGGGGGCTCATTTGCTTTGTGCTTGGTGCCCTGATTGCTGCTAGCCACGATGACTTGCTTTGGATTGGTATTGGTCGTGGGCTTATGGGTGCGGGCGCAATTTCTGCGGCGATTTCGGCGTGGGTAGCTGACCTAGTGAGCGAAAAGGTACGAACCATGGCCATGGCCATTGTGGGTGGCAGCATCGCCATTTCATTTGCACTCTCCTTGGTTATAGCTGCCCCGATTTATCACTGGATTAGCTTAGACGGCATGTTCCTCTTATTGGCTGCAATGGGTTTTGTCGCCATTTTGGTTGCGCTTTGGTATGTACCGACCCCAGAGAAAAAATCCATACCCCAGCACACCCCATTTTTTGACATTTTGCGCCGCCCGGAATTGATGCGTTTAAACATCGGCGTTTTTGTGCTGAACGCAACGCAGGTCGCTATGTTTTTAGTCGTGCCTCGCTTATTGGTGCAAATGGGCTTTCCACTCGGGCGCCATTGGGAAATTTACCTCCCGGTATTGCTCATCTCCTTTGCATTAATGGCGCCTATTTTGGTGTTGGGCGAAAAGAAGCAACGTCTCCGTATCGCGGTATTGTTAGCGATTGGTCTCTTGTTTATTTCGCAAGTGGTCTTTATTGAAGCCACCACCATTTTGCTAATTTCAGCAGCCTTGTTGATTTACTTTGTCGGATTTAATTTACTCGAGGCATTGCAGCCCTCATTGGTATCGCGTTGGGCGCAAGATTCAAAGGGTACGGCACTCGGCATTTACAACACCACCCAGTCCTTAGGGCTCTTTTTTGGTGCAGCGGTTGGTGGTTTGGTAACCCAATACTTTGGTGATTTATCGGTGTTTGTGCTGGGAATGGCACTGATTTTTGCCTGGCTTATAATTGCGTGGTCGATGCGCGAGTTACTAGCAAAAAAGCAAGCCCAGGAAACTCCAGCCGCATAAACAGACAAGTTGACTACTTACCTACTGTACAAAGCCGCATTAACACTAGTGCATTGATTTACATTTTTTTCACATACATTTTCTTCGGGAGACAACATGGCATCGGTAAATAAAGTCATCATCGTGGGTAACATTGGACGGGACCCAGAAACACGCTACATGCCTAGCGGCGACGCAGTAACCAATATTTCAGTAGCCACATCGGATCGCTACAAAGATAAGCAAACCGGTGAGATGAAAGAAACCACAGAATGGCATCGCGTTGCGTTTTTTGGCAAGCTTGCTGAAATTGCAGGTCAGTACCTTAAAAAGGGATCGCAGGTTTACGTCGAAGGTCGTTTGCGCACGCGCAAATGGGCCGATGCCAGTGGCCAAGAAAAATACTCCACCGAGATTGTGGCGGACTCGATGCAGATGTTAGGCTCGAAGATGGCCGGCGGTGGTGAGGGCGGCGAAAGCTATTCGCGCCCTAAGTCGTCTGAGTCATCGAACGCAGCACCAGCGCCTACAGCAGCATCCTTGGGTGCAATGGACGATGATATTCCGTTTTAATGAATTACTGTCTGGCGTGGCGAATGTTGTCAGGCCAGACAGCGTTGTAATCGGTTCGAAACGGATTAATATCAAGGCCACCACGCCGCGTATAGCGCGCATAGACTGATAACTTTTCTGGCTTGCACTGCTGCTTGATATCGCAAAAAATAGTTTCTGCACAGTGCTCATGAAATTCCCCGAGCTCCCGAAACCCAATTAAATAACGCAATAAACCTTCTTCTTCGATCGGCCTACCTTGGTACCGAATTTGAATGCTGGCCCAGTCCGGCTGTCCGGTTACTGGGCAATTCGATTTGAGTAAATGCGATACCACGCATTGCTCTATGGGGGAGCTAGTGTGATCTGCTTTCAATAAAGTGGGGTTTGCTGTCACGTTCGGATCCACTTCGATATCAAGGCGATCCAGCAAAACCCCATCCATTTCCCGCATGCCGCGTTTTGAAAGTTGCTCCGGACTAAAAATACGCATCCGAATAGATGCTCCGGCAACGGCAGATAAATCAGCCAAGACACGCTCCCGCAGCACTTCTTCATCTGCAAAGCGTTCACTGTTCAGGCTATTTAAAAACAGTTTGAAGGATTTGGATTCGATCATGCAAGGCGAGTCTGCAGGAATTTCAAACTCAGCTAATGCAATTTGTGGCTTACCTTTTAAATTCAGCCAGCTGAGCTCGAATGCATTCCAAAGATCAACCCCAAAAAATGGGAGTGCACTGCCTTGACTAAGACCCAACTTTGCTCGGTTCTCTGCGCGCGGAATTGGAAATAGCACACTAGAGTCGTAGCGCTGCGGGTACGCCGTTTCTTTACCAAGCGGTAAGCGGGGGGAGTCGGAATAGCTCATGAAGAGATTGGAAGTGCGTTTTAATTAACCACTCGATTTTGGGCGGTTAGCGACTCCAGAAACCACATGCCCCGTTGGCGCAACCGATGCTGCTGAGTTGCAATGCCCAGTTTGATCATCAAAGAAAAAATCAGGTTCAAATTCGCGGAGGAACTCACTCTTAGAAAGGCCACCCAAGAACATCGCCTCATCCACATCAATGCCCCAGTTCATCAGGGTGCGGATCGCGCGCTCATGCGCGGGGGCAGAGCGTGCCGTGACTAAAGCAGTTCGAATGCGCATGCCATGTGCGGCCTGTTTTCCAGACTGACTTTGCAGGCGGTGCAGCGCTTCCAGTAGCGGCTTAAATGGACCAGGCGGCAAGGGAATCGCTACCTTTTTGCTTTCGTGATCAACGAAGGCTTCTAGTCCGCTACTCTGAAAAACTTGCTCTGCTTCATCTGAAAACAAAACGGCATCACCGTCAAAGGCAATGCGAATTTCATTGGGATGCGATTCAGCGGTTTTGCTGGATTCGGGATAAACGCGCGCTGCCGGAAAGCCAGCATCAATTGTGGCGCGCACATCATCTTCGTTCGCAGATAAAAACAGATTCGCCTGCAATGAGCGCAGGTAATGGTAAGGAGGTCTACCGCGGGTAAACACGCCACGCTCCAAGCGAAGCTGGTGATGCTCTGCAGAGCGGAACACACGCAAGCCGCTGACTGGATCATTGCGTGACAAGATAACGACCTCTACACGCTGCTCATCGCCATCGTTGAAGGCCAGAAGTTTTTGTACTAAGGGAAAGGCAACGCCGGTTTGCGCAGGCATGGCTAATCGATCCAGTTGCAGCTTCATATAGGCGCTGTCATCGCTGGTTTCAAATAAGCGATTTTCTTCCTCAAAGTCAAAGAGCGCGCGCGATGAAATCGCCACAACGAGCTTTCCGGTAAGGCTGTAGGACATTCGTTCCGTTACTTTAAGAACAGCTGGTAAGCGGGGTTCGCACTTTCATTCCAGTGCGGGTAGCCCAGGGAAGCCAAGAAAGCTTGGAATTGCTTCTGTTCATTCTTCGGCACTTGTATGCCAACCAGGATGCGACCGTAGTCTGCACCATGGTTACGGTAATGAAATAGGCTGATATTCCAATTGGGCGCCATGCTGGTTAAAAAGCGCATCAAGGCGCCGGGACGTTCAGGGAACTCAAAGCGGTACAGGAGTTCATCGTGCGCTAAAGGAGAGTGACCACCGACCATATGCCGGAGATGTGATTTAGCAAGCTCATCGTGGGTTAAATCAATCGTCGCAAATCCCGCCTTGGCAAAATGCTTGGCGATCTCGATGCTGTCGCTTGACTTCTGCGTGCCAATACCAACAAAAATATGCGCTTTGGCTTGATCAGCAATGCGGTAATTAAACTCCGTTACATTGCGCTTGCCGAGTAATTGGCAGAAGCGTTTGAAGGAGCCTCGCTCCTCGGGAATGGTAACCGCAAAGACGGCCTCCCGAAATTCACCGACATCGGCGCGCTCCGCGACAAAACGCAGGCGACTGAAGTTCATATTGGCGCCGCATGCTATGGCAATGAACGTTTTATCTTTTACTTTTTTCTTTTCAACGTATTTCTTGAGACCGGCAATCGCAAGTGCACCAGCGGGCTCCAAAATACTGCGCGTATCGGTAAATACATCATTAATGGCAGCACAAATTTCATCGGTGTCGACGGTGATGATGTCATCCACCACGCGTTTACAAATGCGGAAAGTTTCTTTACCGACTAACTTGACGGCAGTGCCATCAGAAAATAAACCTACCTCTTTTAATTCAACGCGCTTACCGGCTTTGAGTGACTGGCGCATGGCATCGGAATCAGCCGCTTGCACACCAATAATTTTGGTTTCTGGGCGAACGGCTTTGACGTACTCGCCAATGCCGGCAATCAGGCCACCACCGCCAATGGCTACAAAAATGGCATCAATCGGAGCTTGGTGTTGTTGCAAAATTTCCTGTGCGATCGTTCCTTGACCGGCGATTACGTCGGGATCATCAAAGGGGTGAACGAAACTTAATCCCCGTTTTTTTTCTAATATCTTTGCGTGATCAAAGGCATCGCTATACGATTCGCCAAACAAGACGAGCTCCGTCCATGACCCACCACGCGCCTTGACTGCGTCAATTTTGACTGCAGGGGTCGTTACTGGCATCACAATCACTGCCTTGCATTTCATTTTGGCGGCTGCGAGGGCTACGCCCTGGGCATGGTTTCCGGCCGAGGCGGCGATGACGCCACGCTTAAGGGCGGCAGGGCTCAGTTGAGCCATTTTGTTGTAAGCGCCGCGCAGCTTAAAAGAGAAAACCGGCTGGTTATCCTCCCTCTTGAGCAGAATTTGATTACCAAGACGCTGCGTTAAAGCAGGCGCTAGCTCCAATTCCGTCTCGCGTGCGACGTCGTAAACGCGAGCCGTTAATATTTTCTTTAAATAGTTGATTGCCATGCAATGAGCGTACCACGGATGGCCCCTAAGCCCTTAGTTTTGCAAGGTTTTATTGGGGTCGTCAGTCAAATAAGGGAATTCCTGTCAGGATTGGATTACTCCTTTAAAATGCCTATTTAACGAATCCCACTCCATGAACGCCCCACTCGGATTAAATCAATTGCTCACTGCTGAGGCTGGGGAGCCCCGTTTACGAGAAATTCCGTATAACTACACCTCTTTCTCAGACCGTGAAATCGTTATTCGCCTTTTAGGGCCGGAGTCTTGGCGCGTACTCGATTCACTCCGAGGTGTGCGCAAGACAGGGCGCTCGGCTCGCATGCTCTTCGAGGTGCTGGGTGACATTTGGGTGGTTCAGCGCAATCCCTATTTGCAAGACGATTTGTTGGATAACACCAAGCGCCGCAGCATGCTGATTAGCGCACTTTGGCATCGCTTGGGTGAAGTTGAAAAAAGAATGACGGGCGATTCGGCCGACCAAGTTGAAATCTTGATCAAAGCAGCGCGTACTGCAGTCGAATTGTTTGAGCAGAATTTTGAAACAGTTGCCCAGTTACGTAAACGCGCGCAAAAAGTATTGGGGCGCCACACTGCTCTCGACAACGTTGCCTTTGACGGCATGTCGCGTGTTGCCCATGTGACCGATGCAACGGATTGGCGCGTTGAATACCCGTTCGTTGTTTTGAAGCCAGATACCGAAGCAGAAATACCAGGCTTAGTTAAGGCCTGTATTGAGCTCGGGCTCACCATCATTCCACGCGGGGGTGGTACTGGCTATACCGGTGGCGCCATCCCCTTAGTCGCAATGTCGGCAGTCATCAATACGGAAAAGCTGGAACAAATTGACCCTGTAGTTAAGGTAACGCTGCCTGGTTTAAGCGAGGCGATACCAACTATTTTTACGGGCGCTGGTGTTGTAACGCGACGTGTTGCCGAGGCGGCAGAGCGCGCAGGCCTGGTGTTTGCGGTAGACCCCACTTCGGCGGATGCCAGCTGTATCGGCGGCAACGTGGCAATGAATGCAGGTGGTAAGAAAGCAGTTTTATGGGGCACTGCTTTAGACAATTTGGCCAGTTGGCGCATGGTTGACCCCGAGGGGAATTGGCTCGATGTGATTCGTGTCAACCATAACCTGGGCAAGATTCATGAGGCCGAGGCTGCGCAATTTGATTTGGTGTGGTCCGATGGATTACAGGCGCCGGGTGAGAAGGTATTGCGTCGCGAGACCCTTCATATCGAAGGTCGTCGCTTTCGAAAAGCGGGTTTAGGTAAAGACGTCACTGACAAGTTTTTATCGGGACTGCCAGGTGTTCAAAAAGAAGGATGTGATGGCCTTATTACGAGTGCCACCTGGATTCTCCACCGTATGCCGCAACACATGCGCACCGTTTGCCTAGAATTTTTTGGACAAGCACGTGAAGCCATCCCAAGTATCGTGGAGATCAAAGCCTATCTCGATGGTTTGAGTCGTAAGGGCGGGCCTATTCTCGCTGGTCTTGAGCATTTGGATGATCGCTATTTAAAAGCAGTGGGCTATTCCACGAAGTCCAAGCGCAATACCCTGCCTAAGATGGTATTGATTGGCGATATCGCCGGTGATGATGAGTCCGCTGTCGCTGCGGCGACGAGTGAAGTGGTGCGTATGGCTAATTTGCGGGTGGGCGAAGGCTTTGTTGCGGTTAGTCCCGAAGCGCGCAAGAAATTTTGGTTAGATCGGGCGCGTACCGCCGCGATTGCGCGCCACACCAATGCCTTCAAGATTAACGAAGACGTAGTGATTCCACTCGATCGTATGGGTGAGTACACCGATGGCATTGAGCGCATTAATATTGAACTATCCCTTAAAAACAAACTGCAGTTATTGGATGCGCTTGAAGCATTCTTGCGCAAAGGCAATTTACCGCTGGGTAAGGCCGATGAAGACGACGATATTTCTCCTGCAGAAATTCTAGGTGATCGTGTCGATGGGGCTATTGCACTCCTTCATCAGGTGCGGGCGCGTTGGGCTGGTTGGTTGACTGACCTCGATCGTTTCTTTCCGGAGTTACAAAACTACACATTACGTGCATCGTGGAAGACGGATGTGCGTGCGGAATTGCGCATCATTTTTGGCGGCGCTGCCTTTGAACAGATTTTGGCTGAGCTAGAAAAAACCCACCAGGCTATTTTGCGTAAGCGTGTCTTTGTGGCGCTACACATGCATGCCGGTGATGGCAACGTGCATACGAATATTCCAGTGAACTCCGATGACTACGGCATGTTGCAAGATGCACATCGCTCGGTTGATCAAATTATGGCTTTAGCGCGCTCGCTCGATGGTGTGATCTCAGGTGAGCATGGCATTGGTATTACAAAGCTCGAGTACCTTACCGAAGAAGAATTAAAAGATTTCAGGGCATATAAAAATCGCGTTGATCCGGAAGGTAGATTCAATAAGGGTAAGTTGATGCCCCATGCGGATTTGAGCATGGCGTATACGCCCAGCTTTGGTTTGATGGGTCACGAGTCGTTGATCATGCAGCAAAGCGATATTGGTGCGATCGCCGATAGCGTGAAAGATTGCTTGCGCTGCGGTAAATGCAAGCCCGTTTGCGCCACCCATGTGCCCAGAGCAAACATGCTTTATAGCCCACGCGACAAAATATTGGCGACATCCCTTCTGATCGAAGCGTTCTTATATGAGGAGCAGACCCGGCGCGGTATTTCAATTCGCCATTGGGAAATGTTTGATGACGTAGCGGCCCACTGCACGGTCTGCCATAAGTGCGCTACACCTTGTCCAGTCAAGATCGACTTTGGTGATGTGACGATGAATATGCGCAACTTACTGCGCAAGATGGGTCAGCAGCGTTTCAATATTGGGACAGCCACATCGATGTTCTTTTTGAATGCCAGCAACCCCGATACGATTCGCTTAACGCGTAAAGTAGTGATTGAGTGGGGTTATAAAGCGCAGCGCATTGCGAATAATTTGCTACGCGGCTTTGCCAAAAAACAAACAGCTACGCCACCCGCAACGGTAGGCAAGCCGCCGATGAAAGAACAGGTTATTCATTTCATTAATAAGAAGATGCCGGGGAACTTGCCCAAGAAAACCGCCCGAGCCCTCTTGGATATTGAAGATGCCAATTACGTCCCGATCATTCGTGATCCAAAGATAACGACTGCAGATACCGAGGCGGTATTTTATTTCCCAGGTTGCGGCTCTGAGCGTTTGTTTTCGCAAGTAGGCCTTGCCACTCAGGCGATGCTTTGGAATGTCGGTGTGCAAACCGTATTGCCACCGGGCTACCTGTGTTGCGGCTATCCCCAGCGCGGCAACGGCGAGTTCGATAAAGCAGAGAAGATGATTACAGACAATCGCGTGCTGTTCCATCGGGTAGCGAATACGCTGAACTATTTGGATATCAAAACGGTCGTAGTGTCGTGCGGTACTTGCTACGACCAATTGGCGGGTTATCAGTTTGAGCAGATCTTCCCTGGATGCCGCATCATTGATATTCATGAATACTTATTGGAGAAGGGCGTCAAGTTAGAGGGCGTGACGGGCGTACGTTACATGTACCATGACCCCTGCCATTCGCCGATGAAGTTGCAAGACCCACTGAAGACGGTGAATGAACTGATTCAGACGGAAGACAAACAAGCCATTTTGAAGAATGAGCGCTGCTGTGGTGAGTCAGGTACTTTGGCGGTGACACGCCCTGATATTTCGACGCAGATCCGCTTTCGTAAGCAGATTGAAATGGAAAAGGCGGCCTCCAACTTAAAAGCGGATTTCACTGGCGAAGTCAAAGTGTTAACCAGCTGCCCATCTTGCTTGCAAGGCTTGTCACGCTTTGATGCCGACAGTGCAACTACTGCAGATTACATCGTCGTTGAAATGGCGCAGCGTATCTTGGGCGACAATTGGATGCAAGATTACGTCACCCAAGCTAATCAGGGTGGCATTGAGAGGGTATTGGTTTAATGATTCCAACAAATGTAGTGATGCACCAGCAATCCAAGGTATTGGAGCTGAGTTACGAGAGCGGCAATTCATACCGTTTGCCGTTTGAATTCTTACGCGTGTTATCGCCCTCAGCAGAGGTCCGGGGCCACGGCCCTGGTCAAGAGACTTTGCAAACCGGCAAACGCGATGTTGGGATTAATGATCTTGAGCCAGTAGGCCACTATGCGATTCGCCCCATGTTCTCTGATGGACATGATTCTGGATTGTTTTC
Source organism: Burkholderiaceae bacterium (assembly GCA_947461805.1). GTDB lineage: Bacteria > Pseudomonadota > Gammaproteobacteria > Burkholderiales > Burkholderiaceae > Polynucleobacter. The sequence goes on along the minus strand of CANHMJ010000025.1, from coordinate 3,414 downwards.
ATGGGAGTACTTGTATTTTCTCTGCGAAAACCAAGATGCATTGTGGAATGATTACCTCGATAAGTTAAAGCAAGCAGGCGCAAGCCGCGACGTCGCGATGGCGCAAACTGGCCACGAAGGCCATTCCTGCGGAAATAAATAAACCCCCAGATGCCGCAATATGAATAAAACCCATTTTGGTTACCAAACGGTAGACGAGAGAGAGAAAGCAGGCAAAGTTGCCGATGTCTTTCACTCCGTAGCCAATAAATACGACGTGATGAATGACTTGATGTCATTTGGCTTGCACCGCATTTGGAAAAAACTCACGATTGCTAAGGCACAGGTTCGTCCTGGGCAGCGCATTCTTGATATTGCTGGAGGTACGGGCGACCTCGCTGCCGCATTTGCAACTGCAGCAAAGTGGGGTAAGCATCCCGATGCCGAGGTCTGGCTCAGTGACATCAATGCGTCGATGCTGGGAGTGGGGCGCGATCGCCTAATCGACCGAGGTATGGTTTTACCCTGCGTGCAATTCGATGCCGAGTCCATTCCCTTCCCAGCAAATCACTTTGATGTGGTAACGGTTGCGTTTGGGCTTCGTAATATGACGCACAAAGAGCGCGCTTTAAGTGAAATGCTGCGCGTGATCAAACCCGGCGGGCGGGTTTTGGTGTTGGAGTTTTCAAAGCCCGATGCCATGTTACAGCCGGTGTACGATGTGTATTCCTTCAAGGTGCTGCCGTGGTTGGGTGAAAAAATTGCCCAAGATGCTGAAAGTTATCGGTATTTGGCTGAATCAATCCGGATGCATCCCGATGCCGAAACCTTAAAAAAAATGATGCTGGAGGCCGGTTTTGATGCCGTTGATACCCATAGATTAACTGGGGGTATCGTTGCGCTCCATATTGGTATTAAATACTAAGTGTTACTTTTGAAGTTGTGCATTACTGGAGACCTAAATAAATGAATAAAAATGCTATTAAAGCTATCGTATTAACTGTCGCACTGACCTTTTCTTCGGTTGGCTACGTCGACGCTAAGCGCCTCGGCAACGGAAAAAATGTTGGCCAATCGGCCCCAGTACAAAAGCAGGCGCAGCCTGCACAAGCTCAAAAGCCTGCACAGCAAGCACAGCCTGCGGCACCCGCGGCTGGTAATGCAGCAGCGGCAGCGCCCAAGCGCCCTGGAATTGGCGGCATGTTGGGCGGTTTGGCGGCAGGCCTTGGTATTGCTTACCTTCTCTCCCATTTTGGTTTGGGTGAAGCCGCGGCTTCGATGTTTACCGGAATTTTGATTGCCTTGGCAGTTGGCCTACTCCTTTTCTTTATCGTGAAGCGTTTTATGCCATCGATGTCGGGTGCAGGGCGCGCAAGCCCAGCCGCTGCGGGTAGTAATGGCATGCAGCGCACGGCGTATGAACAAGGTAACGCTCGCAACGAGCCCGGCTTTGTTCCTGTAGCCGCCTCTTTTGGTGGCGCAGCAGCAGTCGTTCCTGAGGTGGCGAAATCCTTACCAGAGGGATTTGATGAATACGCATTTTTGGACAATGCAAAGCACTATTTCGTTAAATTGCAAAAAGCATGGGATGACGGCGATTTGAATTCCTTGCGCGAGTTTGCTACCCCTGAGATGTTTAGCAATCTAACGCAAGATTTGAACGCACGCGCAGAAGTAAGCAATCAAACCGACGTGGTGAGTTTAAATGCCGAGCTGTTGGGTGTTGAAACGGGCCAAGACAACTATTTGGCCAGCATTCAATTCACCGGCATGATTCGGGAACAGGCAAATGCTCAACCTGAGGCATTTACCGAAATTTGGAATCTGAGCAAGCCAATTCATGGCGCTGGCGGTTGGGTTCTAGCCGGGATTCAGCAGTTGGTTTAAGCTTAGGCTTTCCCCACGGAAAAACCCGCATTCGTGCGGGTTTTTTGCACCCATGAATTCGGTATCAACATCCGCTCGGCCTATTACCAGTGCAGCTATCTGCCACGGGATTAATCATGTCTTGGCGGGGGAGCCGTGGGCTAGTGCCGAACTAGCAAAGCACGCCGGCAAAGCCATTGCCCTAGAAATGCCTTTCGGTCGATTTGCCGTGCAGATTAACAATAACGGCCTATTGGATGCTGTGCCCCGTTCAGATGCGTCCGCCCAAAACCCCGACGGGGAAGTGCTATCACCAGTTAGAACAGCCCTGGTACTGACGATTTCAAGCCAAGCACTTTCTACCTTACTGACCAGCAGCGGTCCCATTCGGGAAAATGCATTTAAATCAGTGACGATTGCGGGCGATGCCGATTTGGCTCAGTTATTGGGCCGCTTAGCAGGTCAGTTGCGCTGGGAATACGAAGAGGATCTCTCGAAACTCATTGGGGATGCACCAGCCCACTTTGCTGTGGCACAAGGCAAAAAAATACTAAGTGCGGGTAAGGCAGCCAGCCGCGATCTGCTTGAAAATGCCGTTGAGTACCTTAGTGAAGAAAAGAAGGTTTTATTGAATCAGCGTGACTTTGCAATGCATAAAAATCAACTCATGGAATTACGCGATAGCGTCGAGCGTTTGGAAAAGCGTATTGCAATACTGCAGCAAGGGAGTAAATAAGCATGGCTCGCTTTGCACGACTTTGCTTTATCTTTTTTACGGCATGGCGTTTTGGTTTGTTGCCCTTGCTACGCGACAACCTCAAGCCCGGTATAAAACGGATCTTACTTTCGATTGCTTGCTTTACGTCTCCGAATTCATTACCGCGGGGTGTACGGATACGGCTAACACTAGAGGCGCTTGGTCCAATCTTTGTTAAGTTTGGCCAAGTCCTGTCCACCCGCCGTGACTTATTACCGGACGACATTTCGGATGAATTGGCTAAGTTGCAGGATCAAGTGCCACCGTTTTCAAACGCCGAGTCACGCGCGTTAATTGAATCTGCTTTGGGCAGACCAATTGAAGAGGTTTTTCTTCAGTTCGATGCCACTCCAGTTGCCAGCGCTTCCGTGGCGCAGGTCCACTTTGGGGTTTTGCGCGGTAGCCTGCAGCGTCCTGAATGGGAAGGGCGCGAGGTAGCAATCAAGGTCTTACGCCCAGGTATCTTGCCGGTGATTGAAGATGACTTGGCATTGATGCACGACTTGGCCAAGATCGTTGAAAAGGTATCGGCCGATGGCCGGCGCCTAAAGCCCCGCGAAGTAGTTGCCGAGTTTGATGTCTATTTACATGACGAATTGGATTTGATGCGCGAGGCAGCCAATGCTAGCCAGCTGCGGCGCTACTTTATCAATTCAGATAAGTTGATGATTCCGGAAATGTATTGGGATCTGTGCCATACCAGCGTGATTGTGATGGAGCGCATGAATGGGATCTCGATTGGTCGTACCGAAGAATTGCGCGCAGCTGGGGTTGATTTTAAAAAATTGGCAGCGGACGGCGTTGAAATCTTT
>CANHMJ010000024.1 GCA_947461805.1 Burkholderiaceae bacterium | reverse complement strand
GGGAAAAGCGCCAAGCAAAAGACGTGGTATTTCGTCAGGTGCCAATTGCCTTTCGCGAGGAGTTAATGCCGCACAGCCAACTGTTTTATGCGCTCGAAGCCTTAGGCAAAAGTAATCTGAATTCCAAAGTCATGTTTGCCATGCACAGGGAAAACAAGCGCCTTCTAAATGAGAATGACATTGCGGATTGGGTTGCTAGTCAGGGTGTTGATCGCAATGCATTCTTGGCTGCATACCGTTCGTTTGCGGTTGTTTCAAAAGCAAGGGCCGCGCGGCAACTAGGCGACGCTTACCGCATTGATGGCGTTCCTACGGTAGCAATTCAAGGAAAGTACATTACTTCACCTTCGATTGCCGGCACTCGCGCAAAAGCCATCGCAGTGATGGATCACTTGGTCGACAAAGTCAGGAAAGAAAATTACAAATAAGTGACGGAGTATTGCATTCGGCGTTAAATTTTGACAAAACGCCGCAATATCCAAAAGTAAATGGGATAAGGTAGTAAGCGTAAAAACTTTAAGAATCCAGAAAACCGTTTTGGAAAATGGATATCAAACTCACCGTCACGAATGCCATCTAAAATGTGCTTGGCTGCTTTTTCAGAACTAATTAAGGCGGGCATTTCAAAGTCATTTTGCGCGGTAGCCTCGGTCTTTACAAAGCCCGGAGAAATCATATGTACCCCAATGCCTTGAGGCTGCAAGTCATAAAAGAGGGTTTCGCAAAAATTAATCATGGCTGCTTTGCTAGGGCCATAGGCTAAAGCCTTAGGTAGCCCGCTATACCCCGCCACGCTACCTACAATGGCGATATGACCAGCGTGTCGCTCGAGCATATGAGGCAAGACTGCAGCAACGGCGCGCATCGGCCCCAATACATTGGCATTGATGGTTTTCTCAGCCGACTCCATTTCAAAGTTATCGGCACGCAGCGGTATGTATATCCCAGAAACAAACAACAATAAATCGAGCTGGCCCCATTCCCGCATGAGATTTTGGTAAGCCTCTTGAATTGCCTTAGGCTCGGTTACATCTAAAGGCAGTACCAGGCTTTGGCTGGGATTACCATGCTGCGCAACCGCTTGAAGATTTTGCAGGCGGCGGCCAGACAGCGCAACCGACGCACCCGCTGCCAACAAAGCAATGGCACAGGCCTCACCAATTCCACTGCTTGCGCCAATAACCCATACGCGCTTTCCGGAAAAATCCTGCATGCCAATTTGTTTCATGGACGTAAGCTATCTCCGCTGCTGTGATCGTGAGTGAGTGTGAATTGCACCACATCGATATTGCGCTCTGAAAAGCCTGCAGCGCAGTACATCAGGTAAAAATTCCACAGCCGGATAAAGGCCTCATCAAATCCCAGTTGGCTAACCCGTTCAAGTTGGCTGTTAAATGATGCATACCAAATGCACAGCGTTTTTGCATAATCCGTACCAAATGCAAATTCGTCATCAACGCGCAAACCGGCCCGAGCAGCGTATTCTTTAAAGACCGACTTGGACGGCAACATACCGCCTGGGAAAACGTATTGCTGAATAAAGTCCGTGCTACTTCGATAGCGCTCAAACAATTCTTCTGCAATCACAATGGTTTGGACGCACGCTTTTCCACCCGGCTTAAGGGATGATGCAATCGTCTTGAAATATTGTTCCCAATGGTTTTCACCAACGGCCTCAAACATCTCGATTGAGGCAATGCCGTCAAATTGCTCTTTGCAATCGCGGTAGTCCTGAAACCGAATTTCAGAAACAAGGCCTTGTTTTGCAAGGCGCTCCTCGGCAAATTTCTGCTGTTCTCGGGATAGCGTAAGTCCAGTCACGTGACAGCCTGCTTGTGCCGCTTCCTCGATAAAGCCACCCCAGCCGCAGCCAATTTCAAGAATGCGTTTTCCTGGAGTGGCATCGATGGAGGACAGAATGCGGCGGTACTTATTCGATTGCGCCTCGGCTAACGGGAGATGAAGGTCGCCATTAAACCATGCACTGGAATAGGTCATGCTGGGATCGAGCCACAAAGAATAGAAGGGATTACCCAAGTCGTAATGCGCGTGAATGTTTTTGCGGCTACCCGATTTTGAATTGTTGCGCATCCGATGTTTGAGGCGGTAGAACACGGAACCAAACCAGCTGCCATAGATTGCTTTTTCGAGGAGAGTCCGATTTCGAATTGCTATCTCTAATATGGTCTTTAAGTTGCTTGTGTTCCATTGGCCGCGAATATAGCTTTCCGCAAAACCAATATCCCCATGCTTCAGTACGTCTTTAAAAACATCCCAATCGAGGATATGCAAGTCAGCGTGTAAGTCATCACTGGCAGGGCCAAAATATTCTGTTCTGCCGTCCGGCAAAGTCAGTGTTAAATGCCCAGATTTAACATTGCTCAGCAAAGCTAGAAAGGTTCTTGCCGCCAGCGGGACCGATTGGTTTGACTGTCGATCGGCAGAGCGTGAAAAACTTAATCGCGATAGCAGGGATTGTCCAGGTCGATTCATCTACTAACTTCAAAGTCGGGTGGTTTGGGTTTGGAGTGAAACGGGACGCCCTTGGCCCAAAGCTTCAGTGCTTGCCAATGAATCCGTCCGATCACCCCAATGCTCATAAGAGGATATCGCAATATCGACAAATACAGGGAGGCGCGCGTCAATGGGCGTGCTTCACCGCTAATGCTGGTGTGAATCAAGGCCTCTCCATCCTCATGCAGCTCAATGCGGTTCACGGTGTTCCGTCCGGATTGGCTTTCTTGAGGAAAAAGGAAGCGAAAGCGGTATTCGCCGCTGACATCGCAAAAGGGCGATACATGAAAGACCTTGTTTGTTGTAAGGGTTTCTCCAGAACGCAGCGGCTCATCGTAATCCTTACTCAACAAGTAGCAGTGACGCTCGCCAAAGGTATTGTTTACCTCGGCAATGACAGCGCGTACTTGCCCGTTTGGTTTGCTACAAATCCAAAAACTCACGGGATTAAAAACATATGCCAAGACTCTTGGAAAGGTTTGTAACCAGATTTCGCCATCGGGATGTGCAATGCCATACGAGTCTAGGATTTGTTCGGCCCAAGCTAGGCTATCTACATCACCACGGCCATGGTCTTTATCAAAAAATGAAAAGAAGCGAAATCGATTGTCACCGAGACCATGCTGACTCAGCAATGCTGGGTTACGTTTACGCTCTCGCATGGGAATGCTAATCGTAAACACCGAATACGCGAATGCATTTTTTGCAGGACGAAAGCGGCGGTGTTGAACAACTCCGAAATTGAGTTTCGGCGTTAAATCAGTTGGCAACATTGACCTCTGTTGTAGCAGTACGGAAGCCAGTGGACTGTTTGCTGCGCTCTAAAATGGCTTCAGCAACCGTCTCTCCAGAACGCAAACCATCCTCATGAAATCCGTATCCAGTCCAGGCACCGCAATACCAAACCGACGACTTTCCCTGGATCAGGGGTAATCCCGCTTGCGCATCGGTAGCGCGCATATCAAATACAGGGTGCGCATACCGAATCTCCTGGAATACTTTATTAGGGTCGGGTTCACGCAGTGGATTGAGGGTGACGATAACGGGAATGTCTTTAAGTGCTAGGGGAAGGGGTTGAAGGAGATTGATCAGATAACTGACACTAACCGTATCTTCAGTTGCGTCTGCATTCTTCGCTTGCGCAGTGTAATTCCAGGCAGCCCAGCAGCGCTTACGCTCTGGCAAAAAAGAGGCGTCGGTATGCAAGATGGCCCGATTGGCCTGATAGGGAATTGCGCCCAGAATGGACTGACTCGATGAATCAATACCACGAAGCAGTTGAAGGCTTTGATCGCTATGGCAAGCCATCACAATCTCATCAAAATGCGCGGTACCACTGGCGCTAATAACCTCAATTGCATGTTGTTTGCTATCCGTGGGGACATTAATTGTCGTCACTGCTTCGCGTACCCAGTGCACGCCGTGCTGATCAAGGGCATTAACTAAGCGTTTGACATACTCGCGCGAGCCGCCGCGCACTGTAAGCCATTGTGGTCGATCTTGTATTTTTAAGAGCCCATGGTTATGGCAAAAGCGCGCCATGGTTTGAATCGGAAACTCCAGCATTTGATCGACAGAGCATGACCAAATCGCACCAATCATAGGCAAAAAATACCACTCCCGAAAAGGCTTACCGAAGGCGTGGCGATCTAGAAAAACGGCAATGCTTTCTTCAGGGGTTGCTACTTTGCTTAGGCCCGAATCGTTTGTTTCTTGACTTAAGGCCAGGGCAGTAGCCAGCGCATTAAAGCGCATGATGTCACGTGCCATTTTCCAAAACGAAGGGCGAAGTAAATTGCGTCGTTGACCAAAAAAAGAATTGAGATCATTTCCTGCCCACTCCAGTGACGGAGTCGATTCGAGCTTAACGGAAAAGGACATCTCCGAAGGAAAAATGGGTACGTTCAATTCTTCAAATAAGCGCACCAGGCGCGGATAGGTGCGGTGATTAAAGACCAAGAAACCAGTATCAACACCGTGCTGAACTGGCCCGCTGGGCGTGTCAATGGTGATATCAACGGTATTGCTGTGACCGCCAATGTGCTTGCCTGACTCGTAGATCGTGATATCGAAATCGGGATGATGACGCAGGCGGTAAGCACAGCCTAGGCCAGATATGCCGGCACCAATAATTGCAATGCGTTTTTTGGCCATTACTGCTTCCCTTGGAGCAACTTCTCAATCTGGGACGTTATGGTTCTGCCGCTGGGATTAGAGAGGCTGCCATACGCTTCGATCACATTGCCATTGCGATCGATCAGGTATTTGTAAAAATTCCACTTAGGGGTTGTGCCCGTTTTTTCAATCAGGGTCTTGAATAAGGGATTCGGATTTTTACCAGAGACATTTGTTTTTGCAAACATGGGGAACTTGACGTCATAGGTATTTTTACAAAAATCAGCAATTTGCTTATTCGTGCCAGGCTCTTGTTGGCCGAAATCATTCGATGGAAAACCTAAAACAACGAAGCCTTTTTGTTGATACTTAGAATAAATCTTTTCAAGGTCGTCGTATTGCCCAGTAAAGCCACAGTAACTCGCCGTATTCACGACCAAAATCACCTTACCTTGGTACTGGCATAAATTTTGGGGCGCCTCGTCTTGCAAACGCAAAAACGTGTGCGAAAGGAGTGGGCTACAGGTGGGGGCTGCAGTCTGAGCAAATGCTGGGCTACTCAAAGAGAGCCCCAGCCAACAGGCCGCTAAAACGAAGAAATGCCGCATAAATTCATCAAGCAAAAAAAGAACAGGACTCCAGTCTAAGTCATTCCAGTTAAGATGTTTTATGAGCAAAAATTCCCCAACGGCAAAAAGCGCAAAGGGTAATCAAACGACCCGTAATCTCATCTTGGTTTTGGGTGATCAACTGAACCTAGATAGCCCAGTTCTGCAGAACGCCGATTGGCAGCTGGATGCGGTATTGATGATTGAGTCTGCCGGAGAGGCCGCCTGGGTTTGGAGCCACAAGGCACGAATTGCCCTGTTTTTATCCGCAATGCGCCATTTTGCTGCTGCCTTACGGAAGTCGGGTGCGCGCGTTCACTATCAATCCATGGAAGACAATCCTGCTAGCGCGCTGTGGGATGCTCTAAAAGAAGCCATCAAGCAGTTCAAGCCAGCCTCAGTCCAATGCGTAGAGCCCGGCGAATGGCGCGTTTGGGGCGACATTACAGCAGCATGTACCGCGATGGACACCCCTTTGCAGATTACAAGCGATACGCATTTTTTGTGCGATTTAGAGGAATTCAAGATATGGGCGGGGGCAAAGAAAGAATTGCGCATGGAGTTTTTTTACCGCCAGATGCGAAAAAAGCACGGCGTTCTGCTGGATAAGGCGGGCGAGCCGGAGGGCGGCCAATGGAATTACGATGCCGCAAACCGCTCGAGTTACCCCAAAAAGGGACCGGGTTTAATTGATCCTCCGGAGTTTTTTGAGCCGGACGCCATTACGAAGGATGTGCTTGCCTTGGTGGAGGAACGGTTTAAAGAGCACCCTGGCAGCCTCCAGCATTTTTTATGGCCAGTCACGCGTCAGCAAGCCTTGTTGGCATTGGACCGTTTCATTGATGCCCGACTAGTGCATTTTGGTCAATACGAAGATGCGATGTGGACCGATACCCCGTTTGGCTGGCACTCACTCCTATCCTCAAGCCTGAATTTAAAGTTACTTAATCCACGCGAGGTCATTGGGCGGGTAGAAGCTGCGTGGCGAGCAGGCGATGCTAGTCTCGAGGCCGCTGAAGGCATGATTCGGCAAATTCTGGGTTGGCGTGAATTTATTCGCGGGGTCTATTGGCTTGATATGCCCAAGATGGGAACTGCTAATTACTTTGGCTATAAACGGGAGTTGCCAGTATGGTATTGGACTGGCAAAACCAAAATGGCGTGCATGGCTGACGTAGTCGGACAAACCATCGAGTACGGCTATGCCCATCACATCCAGCGACTGATGGTGATGGGAAACTTTTCCCTCTTAGCCGGTCTTTCTCCTCAGGCGGTGAGCAGCTGGTTTTTGGCAGTCTATGTGGATGCCGTAGAGTGGGCTGAATTACCAAACGTGGCTGGTATGGCTCTATTTGCCAATGGCGGGCGCTTCACCAGTAAACCGTATATTTCCAGTGGCGCCTACATTAAACGCATGAGTAATTACTGTAGCCATTGCCCATATAAGCCAGATGTGCGTGTGGGTGAGAGTGCATGTCCATTCACCACCTTGTATTGGAATTTTTTAATGAATCACCAGTCTGAGTTTGAAAAAAATCCACGCACACGCTTGATGACTGCAAACTTGAAACGGATCGATGATGCCGAGAAAAAACAGATTCAGCAACATGCTGTAGTCTTACTAAAAAATATTGAAACCATTTAAGTAGACGATCGATTGCTATGACTATTCCAAGCAAACCCACTTTTGAGTCAAAAATATGCCAGGCAGATGACCTGCCGGCGGCGCTAGCAAAGCTTGCCCGCCCGATCGTGTTTACGAATGGCGTCTTTGATATCTTGCATCGGGGCCATGCCAGTTATTTAGATCAAGCACGCAATCTCGGCGGCAGTCTGGTGGTTGGTGTGAATACCGATGCCTCAGTCAAAATGCTGGGCAAGGGTGATGATCGGCCGATCAATACTGAGGCCGATCGACAGGCCATGTTAGCAGCGTTGGCTAGTGTTGACTTGGTGGTGCTATTTTCAGAAAAAACCCCAATCGCCTTACTCGAGCGCGTGCGACCTGATATCTATATCAAGGGTGGCGATTACGCAATCGATACGCTAGAGGAAACTCGGCTGGTTAAAAGTTGGGGTGGAAGCGCGATGGCCATTCCATTTATTTATGAGCGCTCCACCACAAGCCTGCTTGGGCGCATTCGCAGTGAATGAGTTAGCGTAATTCTTGGCGAATCCAAGACCAAAGTCCGCGCAGCACAATGCCATTGATGGCCTCAATCGAAATGGAATTAGAGAAACTGTTTTGCTTTAATTCGGCAGCGATGTTTTTTGCATTTCCACCATCAATCCAAATGCGATCAACCGGTTGATGCATTTCGTTCGCCAGTTGCAATGCTTCATGAATTACCCCCACCTGGGCTGCAAGGCAACCCTTATAAATTGCGGCATCCGTTGATACCCCAAAGCCATCAACCCGTTCCGCTTCGCCGGTGGCCGGAAGCCTTGCGGTATTCAATTCCAAGCTCGATTGCATTAAGCCTAGGCCAGGAATAATCCAGCCGCCGTGGTGAATGCTATTGGCACCCAGAAAATCAATCGTAGTGGCAGTGCCAGCATTAACAATGATGCTATTGCCACTCGATAAGGTACGTCCTGCAATCAGCCCAGCCCACCGATCGGCACCGAGTTGGTCGGGTTCGGTATAGCGTGAGCGCAGACCCTCAACAGGGGAGTTCCCGCGCAAGCGAAACCAGGCCACATCCTGCCACTGCGCAAACAACTGCTTGAGGTTAATGGCACATTCCTCCGCAGCAACGCAGCATAAGCCAATCGCATCTGGTTTTGGAATCGTTTGCAAAATGTAATGCGCCAACTCAGCGCAGTGCTCTGGGGAGAGAAGTAACTGGGTATCGATTGCCCCGGAGTAAAGCCAAAGTTTTTTATTGCGGTCAATTGGATTTTGATGTGACTCGACTGCTGCCCATTTCAGGCGGGTATTACCAACATCAAATAAGAGATATAAGCTCATACTTGCCTGCGCAGTGATACATCACCTGCATGGACTGCAACCAGCGCATGATCGGTTTGAATTTGATATGCCCCGGTATGGTCAATACCTGATGCTAAGCCTTCAATTTTTTTCTCTCCGAGTACGCTTGTAAAGACTGGCTCTCCTTGATAGGCATCCCAATCAGACCACCGCTGTATAAACGGATCAAAACCACGCCCATCAAAATCAGCGCATAGACGTACAAACGCATCAACTAGATTAAGCCAAATGTAGTCATGGTCGGGGAGCGCCTGACCTTGCATTAGCAGCTGGTCTAGCGCGCCAATGGGGCCGGAGCGAATGGCCTTTAATTCGGCGGCGTCGCCGATATGGGAGCTCACATTAAGCCCCACTCCAATAATCATCCAACTCGGCTCAGCTGGAGTAGTTTGTCCACCCTCAATCAAGATACCGCCAACCTTTGCATGACCGATCACGATGTCGTTGGGCCATTTCAGTCGCAGTCCTTGTTGATACAAAATGCGTTCACTTGTATTGAGTGCGCTGCAGATACCTTCAATGACCGCCAAACCTGCAACTAAGCTAAGACCACTTAATGCGGCAAGGCTTTTTTGAAAAGGAAATGCTAAGGAAAAAGACAGCGAGTCCTCGGCATTGGCATACCAGGTTCTGCCAGCACGTCCTTTGCCGTGGGTCTGTTTTTTGCTCAGGCGGGCAATTGGATCGATCAGCGTACCAGCACGCCAGCGCGCCATGAGGTCATCATTGGTTGACCGCGTTTCAGCAACGCGCTCGAGGATGCAGTTTCCGTTCATTTCACTATTGTAGAAAGGTCTGACCTAAAATTGCAGGATGTCACCAGAATCAGGGCAAAACCCCCGTCCGCGTAAATTGGCATGGCCATTGCAAGCCATGCCGCTGGCGCGAGCCATGGCCTTAATCTATGGTTTGTTGATCATTTACACCAGCCTCAATCCATTTGATTTTTATTTTCAAAATGGGGTTAAGGGGACCGCTTGGATTTCAGCCCCTTTGCCGCGCTTTATTCCTTTATTTGATGTTGTGACCAATGTATTGGCATATATCCCGTTGGGATTTTTGTTGGTGTGCGTCGTCTTCCCGCGCTGGCGGCATTTTGTCGCTTTGTCGATTGCAATGGTTTGCTGCGCGCTACTTGCCGCGAGTGTGGAAAGTTTGCAAACCTGGCTACCAACCCGAATCCCCAGTCAAACCGACTGGTGGGCCAATGTGTTGGGCGGTTTTATCGGTGCTCTATTGGCGGTACCGCTGGGACCCCAATGGCTATCTGGCAGCGCCCTACGGCGGCAATTTGATGTGTGGTTTGGGCTGAACTGGGGCGCGGCAACCTTATTCATTCTGTTTCCGTGGGCGCAAATTTACCCCCAAAGCGCATGGCTTGGCATGGGGGCATGGCGACAACTCATCGGCGCAGCAGATTGGGGAACTTTAGTCATGAACCAGATGGTACGCGAGGGTCTAATTACGTCCAGCTGCTGGCTTGGGGTTGGGTTGATCCTCTCCCTTGGAATGCGAGCAAAAGCCCCGCAATGGCGACTACTGATGAGTTTGCTTGGCGCTTCGGTATTAATAAAGAGCCTCTTCACGGGTTTGCAGTTTGGCGGGGAATTTAGCTTGGCTTGGCTGACTACGGGCGCCGTCTGGGGCATGCTGGTTGGGAGCACTTTACTGCTTTGGGCAATGCGCTTGGGCAGTAGTTATCGCTTATGGATCGGTCTTGGCTGTTTGGCGGCCATGCTCGCACTGGTTAACTTGTTTCCAGACAATCCGTATTTTGCTTTGACTCTACAAGCATGGTTTCAAGGCCGCCTACTTCACTTCAATGATCTAATGAAATGGGCCTCATTCATTTGGCTTCCATTTGCAATGGCTTGGGTGTTACAAAATCAGTTCGCTACCCGAATAACGAAACGACCGATATAATTTTTATATGCCATTTAAACACCACCTCTTCTTTTGTCTCAATGAACGTAGCAATGGCGAGAATTGCTGCGCCCAGCACAACGCATTTGAGTTATTCACCTATGCCAAAAATCGCATTAAAGAGCTGGGACTTTCTGGCGCAGGCAAAATTCGGGTCAATAAAGCAGGCTGCCTTGATGCATGCAATCTCGGACCGGTGATGGTGATTTATCCCGAGGGTACGTGGTATACCTTTATTGATGCCGATGATATTGAAGAGATTATTCAATCCCATTTACTTGAAGGTAAGACCGTTGAACGTTTGCTGGCTGTTTAATTCTTCTTCCTTTAAAAAGACTCGCGCATGAATAGCCGTACCCAAGTGATTTCAATTGATGGCATCGTTGGCCCAATTGAAATGGCAATTGACTTGCCCGATCTACTCAAAAGCGATCCCAGTTATATGGTTCGTGGCCTGGCCTTAGTTGCCCATCCGCATCCCTTGCTGGGTGGAACAATGGATAACAAGGTTGCACAAACGATTGCTCGGGCATTGAATCAATTGGGCTACGTCAGTGTGCGTCCGAACTTTCGGGGCGTTGGCGGTACGGCCGGTATTCATGATGAGGGTGTTGGCGAACTGGCTGATTTGCTGCATGTATCGGAGTGGATGCGTCATCCGCATACCTGGATGGATAATGAATTAACCGAACAGTACATCTGGACCAATTCCGTTGCAACCTTGCCGCTCGTGGTTGCAGGCTTCTCGTTTGGTAGTTTTGTCGGCAGCCATTTGATTAAGGCCCTGGCCGATTTAGGCCGTCCTGCAGAACGCTTTGTCATGGTGGGTAGTGCTGCAGGTAAATGGGAATTATTGGATGTGCCCAAAGATACGATATTGATACATGGTGAGCTGGACGAGACTATTCCTTTGTCGAGCGTATTTGATTGGGCTAGGCCACAAGAGCTAACTGTTCAAGTGGTGCCGGGCGCAGATCATTTTTTTCACCGTAAATTGCATTGCATTCGGAATATTATTTTGGGTGAGTGGCTAGGACAGCCAGCTTGGCCACACCAAGGGTAAGGACCATGGAAGAAAAATCACTGATTGAATACCCCTCTATTTTTCCGATTAAGGTTATGGGAAAAGATGCCCCTGAATTTTTACCGGCCATGGTGCATATCGCCAAACAGTTTGATCCCATTTTTGATGAGCGAACGGTGGAGCAACGGCCGTCTCAAAATGGTAAATACATGGGGTTGACGCTCAGCATCAATGCAACTAGCCGCGAGCAACTCGATGAGCTCTATCGCACCTTATCAACCCACCCCCTCGTTAGCATTGTTCTCTAGTTGAGATGGCATGACCATAGCCATTCAGCAGCTTGGCGTAGTAGATTATGTAACAACGTATGAAGCCATGCGTTTATTTACAAAAGAGCGCACTGCATCAACGCCAGATGAAATCTGGGTCTTAGAGCACCCCCCCGTTTTTACATTGGGGCTGGCTGGTGATCCTGCCAACTTGCACACTGACGACGGCGCCATTCCCTTGGTGCAGGTCGATCGGGGCGGGCAGATTACCTATCATGGCCCTGGACAGCTCGTCGTTTATTTATTGTTAGACCTTCGCCGGTATGGCTTGCATGTCAAAGAGTTCGTTTATCGGATTGAGCAGGCAGTCATGGATACCTTGGCAGAGTATGGATTGCCAGCAGTTCGCGAGGCTGGAGCCCCTGGGATCTATATTGCGCCTTCGTTTCAGGGTGAATCCGAGTGGCATGGCGCTAAGATTGCAGCATTGGGCTTAAAAGTAACGAGGCATTGTTCTTACCATGGCCTTGCCCTCAATGTGAATATGGATTTGGCGGCTTTCGAGCAAATCCACCCTTGTGGTTATGCGGGATTACGTACGGTAGATATGAGAACATTGGGGATCGAAGACAATATGGCATCAATCGGTCAGCGCCTGGTTGGTCAGCTGCGACAGCAGTTAACTCCAATTGCGTGATGTGCAGTGCATATAGGAAACCATGACAGTAGATAAATCCAGTATTGAGGTGCAATCCGCCCCAGAGTACGATCCGCTCCGAAAGCAAAAGTCGGCTGAAAAGACGGCACGCATTCCGATCAAGATTGTGCCGCTTGAGCAAGTACTAAAAAAACCCGATTGGATTCGGGTCAAGGCAGCCTCGAATAATTCCCGCTTTGCTGAAATCAAAAAAATCCTTCGCGATAATGAATTAGTAACGGTATGCGAAGAGGCCAGTTGCCCCAATATCGGCGAGTGTTTTGGAAGCGGCACCGCTACATTCATGATCATGGGCGATAAGTGCACCCGCCGCTGCCCCTTTTGCGACGTAGGCCATGGACGCCCCGATCCCCTCGATACTAATGAGCCCCATAATTTAGCGCGCACGATTGCCGCCCTTAAATTAAATTACGTGGTGATCACCAGTGTCGATCGCGATGATTTGCGTGATGGTGGGGCGCAGCATTTTGTGGATTGCATATCGCAAGCACGTGGCTTGTCGCCCAAAACACGCATCGAAGTATTAGTTCCTGATTTTCGAGGTCGTTTAGAAAAAGCATTGGACGTGTTTTCTGCAAACGTCGCGATGGGCTTGCCCGACGTCATGAACCATAATCTAGAAACGGTCCCCCGGCTTTATAAGCAAGCTAGGCCTGGCGCCGATTATGCCCACTCCCTGTTGTTACTCAAGGATTTTAAGGAACGCTTTCCTTCGATTCCAACTAAGAGTGGTCTCATGGTGGGCCTGGGCGAAACCGATGAAGAAATTCTGGAGGTGATGCGTGATATGCGTGCGCACAATATCGACATGCTGACAATTGGCCAGTATTTGGCGCCCTCTGGCCACCATTTACCAGTGCAGCGTTATGTTCATCCGGACGTATTTAAGGAGTTCGAGCGCGAAGCATATGCCATGGGCTTTACCCATGCAGCAGTCGGCGCAATGGTGCGCTCAAGCTACCATGCCGACCAGCAAGCCCATGGAGCAGGGGTTGTTTAGTCTTAGGATGTTCAGCCTACCGATGCAATCGGTAGGCTCTGTAAAAGCAGTGGGAATCATCGTGGTGAGCGCAGTTATTCTGGGCTGTAGTCCTAAGTTAGATTGGCGCACCGTTAATACTGAGCGCCTGGGATATTCCGCGCTGTTCCCTGAAAAGCCAAAGCAAGCGCAGCGGACTCTGCCCTATGCAGGACTTGAATTACAGCAAACACTGGAAGTCGTGCAGATTGATGATGTGATCATGTCGATCACCACGATTGCGGTGCCATCGAGCATTAATGCCCAAGTAGACGCTTTGTTGGAGCAGGTGCAAAAAGCCATCCTGCAGTCAGCCAATGCAGTTCAAACTCCGCCAATCAAACGCCCATCGCAGTATTTAATCGCCGGACCAGGCCGCAGCAAAGGGCTTGCCGAGGACTATTTATTTGAAGTCCAGAATCCGAGTGGCAAGCGTTGGATGCGTGTACGCTGGATTATGCGGCCTGATGGTGAGGGTGGTAGTCGCATCTATCAACAATCCCTGTTGATTTTGGCGCCAGCGAATGCGAAGGCGTTTCAGTCTGAGCTCACTGCAGAAAAGTGGGATCCATTTTTTGACGAATTCCGTGTGCAATAAATGAATTTGCATTGGTATCGCCGTCCGCACCAGGTGATACAGCTGCCACTGCAGGGCCGCTATGCATTGCGTGTATTCATCAGCTTTGCTTTGGCTTACATCATTTCGTATGCCTTCCGTTCCATCAATGCCGTTATTTCCCCCGAACTCATTCGTGACTTGCATTTGAGCCATACCGAATTGGGGTTTTTGTCTTCAGCCTACTTTATTGGCTTTGGTATGACGCAAATCCCAGTGGGATTAGCCCTCGATCGATTTGGTCCACGTGCGACCGAGATGGCATTAATGAGCTTTGCCATTATTGGCGCCCTGATTTTTGCTTTCGCTGATCAATTTGTGACCCTAGTGATTGGACGGGTGTGCATTGGAATCGGTGTTTCAGCTTGTTTGATGTCGGCCTTCTCGGCTTTTCGAACGTGGTTTCCATCAGAGCAGCAGGCGCAGTTGGTCTCGGCCATGTTGGTATTTGGTACTTTTGGCGCCTTAATGACAAGCTGGCCAGTACACGAAGTGCTTCCCTTTATCGGATGGCGGGGTGTATTTGTTGTGATGGCCGCTTTGTCTGCTATTGCCATTTTAATTTTGTATATCGGTTTACCAATCAAAGCCCGAATGCAGCAAGACTACCTAAGCGATGAAATTCATTCGGATGAGAAAGCTAGCCTCTCTTGGAGAAGCTATCGACTGATTTTGACGAATGCTTTTTTTTGGCGGATTCTGCCACTCGGTATTTTTTGCTATGGTGGATTTATTGCGATTCAAACCCTGTGGTTTGGCCCGTGGTTAATTCAAGTGATGGATTACAGCGCAACAACAGCAGCTCAAATCTTATTTGGTTTTAATGCGGTATTGCTCTGCGCTTATTTAATGAATGCATGGATCTTGCCGAAACTAGCGGGCATTGGTATTGATACCATGCGCTATATGACGTGGATGGTTGGCGCTTCAATCGTGCTGCAAGCCTGTGCATTTTATTGGCGTGGTCCGTGGGTGTGGGTGTGGTGGTATTTGATGGCAGTTGCATGCGCCTCCTATGTGCTGGCGCAAAGTTTAATCGTGACTTATTTTCCAATGGCCTACTCAGGGCGTGTGAGTACCACGTATAACTTATCCCTGTTTGTAGGCGCATTTATTGTGCAGTGGGGTATCGGCTATTTAGTCGATTTAGGAATTGCTGCGGGTTGGTCGCAAGCAAGTGCATTTGATGCAGCGCTAGGCGTCTTTTTGATTGCACAAGC
>CANHMJ010000023.1 GCA_947461805.1 Burkholderiaceae bacterium | reverse complement strand
GGGTTCGCTGTAGTGCATGGTGTCAAATCCCTCACGCGCACCTTTAAACAGAGCATGCTCTGAAGCGCGAATACCGCGCGGCTGACCAAAGTAAATATCACCATTGAGTTCACGCACAATCAAAATATCCAGACCGCCCACAATTTCCGGTTTTAGACTGGAAGCGGCAGTTAACTCGGGATAGCAAATTGCTGGACGGAAATTAGCAAACAAAGCCAAGTGTTTACGCAAACCGAGGATGGCTTGCTCCGGACGGAATTCACGCGCTAAGGTGTCGTACTTCCAGTCACCTACAGCACCAAACAAAATAGCATCGGCGCTTTTGGCTAACTCCAGGGTAGCTGGAGGCAAAGGGTGGCCTGAAAGGTCGTAGGCTGCACCGCCAACAGGGGCCTCTTCCAGATCAAATTTTGGGCCTAATGCCTTGAGGACTTTAACCGCCTCAGCGACAATTTCCGGGCCAATACCATCGCCCGGCAATACTGCAATTTTCATGACAAACCTTTAAAAAGGGTTAAGAAGCCAGCGTGAGGCTGTTTTTAAGGCAGCTGGGTAGCAAGCCAAGGCATCCGCAACACGCGCTCTGCTTCGTATGCCTTTATTTTATCGGCATTTTTGAGGGTGAGGCCAATATCGTCTAAGCCATTGAGTAGGCAGTATTTACGAAAGCCATCGATTTCAAAGGAATAGCGGCGATTATCTGGCGCAATCACCTCTTGCGTTTCCAGATCAATCGTCAGCTGGTAGCCGCTAAAAGCCAAGGTCTCATTAAAGAGGTGATCGACCTGCTGCTCCGTGAGCGCGATCGGTAAAAGTCCATTTTTATAGCAATTATTGAAGAATATATCGGCAAAGCTAGGGGCAATCACTGCACGAAAGCCATATTGGCCCAAAGCCCAGGGGGCATGCTCGCGCGAACTACCGCAACCAAAATTCTTGCGGGCAAGCAAGATACCGGCATTTTTATAGCGGGGCTGATTCAAAATAAAGTCGGGATTTAAGGGGCGTGCACTGCAATCCTGTCCGGGCTCACCATGATCCAAGTAGCGCCATTCATCAAAGAGATTTTGACCGAAGCCGGTTTTTTTAATCGACTTTAAAAACTGTTTTGGAATGATGGCATCGGTATCGACGTTCTCTCGGTCGAGGGGAGCAACTAATCCTTGGTACTGAGTAAATTTTTCCATTGCGACTGACTCTGCTTTTTTTATTGATACCGCTTATTTTATTGGCGTCACCACAACGTCTTTTCCTTGGGTTTGCGATGCAGGAGGATTGCTTGGTGCGGAAGTCGAGGATTTCGAATCCATTGAGGTGCCTATTTTTTGTAAATCCTTACCAACCCCTTCCATGGTGTTGGCACAGGCGCTTATAAAAATACCCGCCACCAGCACGACAGATAACTTGGCAATCATGGAATAACGGGGAGTTGGCATGGCATGGACCTTTCGCTTGGCTAATTACGCAATTTTGCGTACATCAACAAAATGACCTTCAATGGCAGCAGCGGCAGCCATAGCAGGACTCACTAAATGGGTTCTACCGCCAGCGCCTTGACGACCCTCAAAATTACGGTTTGAGGTTGACGCGCAGCGCTCACCAGGCTCGAGGCGATCTGAATTCATGGCTAAGCACATTGAGCAACCCGGCTCA
The DNA here is from genome assembly GCA_947461805.1 of Burkholderiaceae bacterium. Classification (GTDB taxonomy): domain Bacteria; phylum Pseudomonadota; class Gammaproteobacteria; order Burkholderiales; family Burkholderiaceae; genus Polynucleobacter. The sequence goes on along the minus strand of CANHMJ010000023.1, from coordinate 13,521 downwards.
CGCCATTCAAAACCAGCGGCCTTGAAAACCCGATCGAGGCCCTCACGTTCAGCCTGCGCTTTTACTAATCCAGATCCCGGTACCACCATAGCCAACTTAACATTCGGCGAGACTTTTTTGCCCAGGCGATCAACTACCTTCGCGGCGGCACGCAAATCCTCGATTCGACTGTTGGTGCACGAACCGATAAATACCTTATCAATCGGGATGCTGCTTAGCAAGGTATTGGGCGTTAAATTCATGTATTGCAAAGCGCGCTCCATCGCACTGCGCTTATTGGGATCACGCTCTTTTTCTGGATCAGGAACGCGCTCGCTGATCGGCAACACCATTTCTGGGGAAGTGCCCCAGGTGACTTGCGGCTGGATCTCATCAGCACGCAATTCCACCACCTGATCAAACTTCGCATCGGCATCGGAATGCAAGGTGCGCCAATATTGGACTGCGTGGCGCAGAATCTCTCCGCTTGGAGCGTAAGGGCGGCCCTGAATGTAATCGATTGTGGTTTCATCTACTGCAACCAGGCCAGCGCGTGCGCCTGCTTCAATTGCCATATTGCAGATAGTCATGCGACCTTCCATCGATAAATTTCGAATGGCTTCGCCCGCAAACTCGATGGTATAGCCAGTGCCGCCGGCTGTTCCTATTTTTCCAATAACCGCCAAAACAATGTCCTTTGCAGTCGAGCCGGGTTGCAAACGACCCTCCACTCGAACCAGCATGTTCTTACTCTTCTTCATCAGTAAGGTTTGGGTCGCAAGCACGTGCTCCACTTCAGAAGTGCCAATTCCAAAAGCCAATGCGCCAAATGCGCCGTGGGTACTGGTATGCGAATCACCACAAACAACCGTCATACCAGGCAATGTGGCACCCTGCTCCGGCCCGATGACGTGAACGATGCCCTGCCGTAAATCATTCATCTTGAACTGCGTAATACCGAAGGAGGTGCAATTCTGATCGAGGGTATCGACTTGAAGCTTGGAGATGGGGTCAGTAATCCCTTCGGATCGATCCGTTGTAGGTACGTTGTGGTCAGAGACGGCGAGGTTGGCAGAAATTCGCCATACGGGGCGCTTTGCCAAACTTAAACCTTCAAAAGCCTGTGGACTGGTTACTTCGTGCAACAAGTGCCGGTCAATGTAGAGGGTGGCCGTGCCGTCCTCTTCCGCACAAACAACGTGCTCATCCCATAACTTATCGTATAGCGTGCGTGACATACCCGTCCTTATAAACCTTACTTTCGCCCTGACATAGGAGGAACCTTGCGCTCGATTTCCCCAACATACAACTGCCGTGGACGACCGATCTTGTACTCCGAGTCAGTAATCATTTCTTCCCACTGCGCTATCCAGCCGACCGTTCTCGCTAAGGCAAAAACGCAGGTGAACATATCCGTTGGAATGCCCAAGGCGCGCTGAACAATACCAGAATAAAAGTCAACGTTCGGATACAGTTTGCGACTCACAAAATATTCGTCTTCCAGCGCAATTTTTTCTAACGTCATTGCCAACTTAAAGAGCGGATCATTTTCGAGTCCTAATTCATTAAGGACTTCATAACAGGTTTCACGCATCAGCTTTGCGCGTGGATCAAAGTTCTTATAAACCCGATGGCCAAATCCCATTAAACGGACATTGGAGTTCTTGTCTTTCACTTGGGCAATGAATTCGCCCACTTTTTCTACTCCGCCGTTAGCCTGAATCTCAGTCAGCATCTGTAAGCAGGCCTCATTTGCACCGCCATGCGCCGGGCCCCACAAGCAGGCAATACCAGCCGAGATCGCAGCAAATGGATTGGTACCGGAAGATCCGCATAAACGCACTGTTGAAGTCGATGCATTTTGCTCATGGTCGGCATGCAGGATAAAAATTCGATCCAAGGCCCGCACTAATACCGGATTCACTTTGTAGGGCTCGCATGGGTTAGCAAACATCATGCGCATGAAATTGGCAGTATAGGAGAGCGAGTTATCGGGATAGACAAATGGCTGACCAATGGAATACTTGTACGACATAGCCACTAACGTGGGCATTTTTGCAATCAAACGCATTTGCGCAATTTCACGGGCCTTGGGTTCACTGTAGTCAATCTCATCGTGATAGAAGGCCGCCATGGCACCCACTAGACCAGTCAAGACTGCCATAGGGTGCGCATCACGCCTAAAGCCGCGTAAGAAAAACTGCATCTGCTCATGCACCATGGTGTGGTGCATGATGATGTCTTGAAATTTCGCATTCTCTTTTTCGTTCGGCAAATGGCCATTGAGCAAGAGGTAGCACACTTCTAAAAAATCACAATTGCCTGCTAAATCCTGAATGGGGTAACCGCGGTAGAGCAATTCGCCTTTGTCACCATCAATAAAAGTAATCTTTGAATTACAGGATGCCGTCGATAAGAAGCCAGGGTCGTAGGTAAATTTGCCAGTCTGGCCGTAGAGCTTACGAATATCAATGACATCAGGACCCACTGCGCCTTGGTAAATTGGCAAATCGATATCGGGGGTACCGTCAGAGAACGATAACTTTGCCTTGATGTTTGATTCAATCATGTCTGATCCCACTGTTCGTTAAATAAGTGCAATGCAAATTATTGCATCCCTGCTACTGCTTCTCCCGCAAACAACCCAATACAGCCAAAAAGGCGGGGGTACTGCACACATCACCCAATGCAACTACAGAATCGACTCGACCAATCAGGAGGTCCATTAAATCGTTGTCACTCAAGGCCAACAACTGGGTCAACACTGCGCCCTGCTCCTCCGTTAAGGTGTCCGCATAGCGCCTGAAAAACCGCTCCAAAATGAGATCGTTTTCCAGTAAACCCCGGCGCGCATCGCTTTTTAAACGATACAGAGCCGCCGCACTAATGGTCATACTGCCCTGCGCACCATCAACTCTTTAATTTTGCCAATGGCTTTGGTTGGATTCAAGTGCTTAGGACAAACATCGACGCAATTCATGATGGTATGGCAGCGGAATAAACGGTAGGGATCCTCTAAATTATCTAGGCGAGCTGCCGTATCCTCATCGCGGCTGTCTGCAATAAAGCGATAGGCTTGCAACAAGCCTGCTGGCCCGACAAACTTGTCTGGATTCCACCAAAACGAAGGGCAGGAGGTGGAGCAGGAAGCGCACAAGATGCACTCGTACAAGCCATCCAACTCTTCGCGCTCTTCTGGGCTCTGCAAACGCTCTTTTTCTGGAGGGCGGGTGGAGTTCACCAAGTAAGGCTTAATAGATAAGTACTGCTTAAAAAACAAGGTCATATCTACAATCAAATCGCGCACGACCGGCAAGCCAGGCAGTGGGCGCAAGGTAATGACCTTAGGCAGAGTAAGCATATTGGTTAAACACGCCAGCCCATTTTTACCGTTGATGTTCATTGCATCCGAGCCACACACACCCTCGCGACAGGAGCGACGATACGTAATGCTCTCGTCTTGTTTTTTAAGTGAGATCAAGGCATCCAGCAACATACGCTCACCAGTCAATTCAAGCTCGTAACGCTGCATGCGCGGAGCAGTATCCACCTCAGGATCGTAGCGATAAATTTCAAATATACGGGTATCACTCATGGTTTATCTCGTTTTTCTTTAATTAGAAGGTACGCTCTTTGGGTGGGACGGATTCAGCGGTTAATGGCTTGAGTTGCACTGGCTTGTAATCGAGGCGATTGCCCTCACTAAACCAAAGCGTGTGCTTCATCCAGGCCTTATCGTCGCGCGTCGGAAAATCATCATGGGAGTGCGCGCCGCGACTTTCTTTACGCGCTGCAGCCGAGATGATGGTCGCATTGGCAGTCTCAACGAGGTTTAAAATTTCCAAGGCTTCAATCCGAGCCGTATTAAAAATCTTCGACTTGTCTTTGACCCAAAGGTGTTTTGCACGCTCCGTTAAAAGGGCCATCTGACGAACACCCTCATCCATCAACTTCTGGTTACGGAACACGCCAGCATACGTCTGCATTGTTTTCCGGATGTCATTTGCTACATCCTGAGCGTACTCACCTGAAGTGGAATTATCTAATGCCGCAATGCGAGCGAGGGTTTGCTCGCCGGCATTCGCAGGCAAGGGCTTGTGCTCACGCTTTTGAAGATCCATATTGACGATGTGATTACCGGCAGCGCGGCCAAACACCAACAAATCCAATAAGGAGTTAGTGCCTAGACGATTAGCGCCGTGAACCGATACGCAGGAGCATTCGCCGATTGCATACAGGCCATTGACAATGTGATTCGGATTACCATCTTTAGGCACCACCACCTGACCGTTAATATTGGTCGGAATACCGCCCATTTGATAGTGAATCGTTGGCACAACTGGAATGGGCTCTTTGGTTACATCGATGTTGGCAAAGTTCATGCCAATCTCGTACACCGATGGCAAGCGCTTCATGATAGTCTCAGCGCCGATGTGAGTTAAATCGAGCACCACATAATCACCATTGGGACCACAACCGCGGCCCTCTTTGATCTCTTGATCCATGCAGCGGGAAATGAAATCACGCGGAGCCAAGTCTTTTAGCGTAGGAGCGTAACGCTCCATAAAACGCTCGCCGTCTTTGTTGCGCAATATCGCGCCTTCGCCGCGACACCCTTCGGTCAGTAACACGCCGGCTCCCGCAACGCCAGTGGGATGAAACTGCCAAAATTCCATGTCTTCCAGCGGAATGTTGGCGCGTGCAGCCATGCCCATACCATCGCCGGTGTTGATATAAGCATTAGTCGAAGCAGACCAAATGCGGCCAGCACCGCCAGTTGCCATCAACACAATCTTAGCTTCCAAGATGTAGAGCTCGCCCGTTTCCATTTCCAGTGCGGTAACGCCGACAACATCACCCTCGTCGTCGCGAATTAAATCCAAGGCCAACCACTCAACAAAAAAGTTCGTCTTGGCCTGCACGTTGCGCTGATAGAGTGTGTGCAGCATGGCATGGCCAGTGCGGTCCGCAGCAGCGCATGCACGTTGTACCGGTTTCTCACCGTAATTTGCGGTATGCCCACCAAATGGGCGCTGATAAATTGTTCCGTCTGGGTTGCGATCAAATGGCATGCCGTAATGCTCAAGCTCGTAAACTACTTTCGGTGCTTCGCGGCACATAAACTCAATCACATCCTGATCACCTAGCCAATCAGAGCCTTTAATCGTGTCGTAAAAGTGATAATGCCAATTGTCCTCGCTCATATTGCCGAGAGAGGCGCCTATGCCGCCCTGAGCAGCAACCGTATGCGAACGGGTTGGAAACACCTTTGTCAACACTGCTACATTGAGGCCGGCTTCCGATAGCTGCAAGGAAGCGCGCATACCGGACCCCCCTGCACCAACAATCACCGCATCAAAGCGACGGCGGGGTAATGCTTTTTTTATCGCAGTCATCGTCTTACACTTTCCACAGAATTTCAGCAGCATAGGCCGCACAAGCGACCAGCCACAACACAGTAAAGACTTGCAAGCTGAGGCGAATGCTTACTGGCTTGATGTAATCCATCCAGATGTCGCGAATGCCAATCCACGCATGGTAAAAAAGGCTTAAGAAGGTTAAAAAGGTCAGCAACTTCATCAGCTGATTACTAAACAACCCTGCCCATGCCTCGTAGCTTGCACCACCAGAAATCAAATATGCGGCCAACAAAACGACCGTAAAAATTACCATCACAACTGCCGTGATGCGCTGAATAATCCATTCTTTCAGGCCGTAATGCGCGCCTACAACGAGACGCTTTGGGCCAATGTTATTTGTCGACATGAAGTTCTCTTTACGTAATCGGGATTAAAACAAGCCAAACAATTTAGCGCCTACCGCTGCAGTTAATGCGAGGCTCACGACCAACACACTGATTGCGGATTTTTGGGCTGCAATTTTTTCAACGCCAATTTCTAGGTCCAGTAGCAGGTAACGAATGCCGGCACAAAAATGGTGGAGGAAACTCCAGATCAAGCCAAGGCAAATGAGCTTGACCAGGAAGTGATCAGTGAAAGCCTGAAACTGCATGAAGCTCAGTTCGGATGCCAAGCTTTGATCAAACAAATACAAAATAAACGGAAGCAGCAAAAATAAGGCAGCGCCACTAATGCGGTGCAGGATCGACACTTTTCCAGCCCACGGCAAGCGGTATTTGATTAACTGCGCAAGGCCAATGTTGCGGTAAACCGGCTTGGCCTTTTTTACATCCTGTTGGGCATCAACCATAGAGGGTCTCATTCGTGAGGTAAAGGTTAAATAAGGAGTAATGCTGTTGTGCAACATATTCTATTGGAAAACGCTGAAATGCATTTTTTTTTGTACACATGACTTAGTTCAACTTATTTTCATAATGCTGTTGGCGGGTATCGTAATGGGCTCGTCGCACCTCAACCGGCCTGTTCCCATACGTGAAGGAAAGCCGCTCTACCAAAAGGAGTGGAGAACCCGGCTCCAGTTTTAAATGATTCGCAATCGCCGCCTCCGCTGTAATTGCTTTAATTTTCTCTTCCGCACGAACCATGTGGGTTGCAAACTCACTTTCGTAGAATGCGTACAAGGGACCTGGCCACGACTCCAATCGATCCAGGGTCATCCCGCTAAAACGCGCCTTGGGCAGCCAGATTTGCTCGAAAACGGCCACTTGCCCGCCTAAGCTTTGCACACGATCAATTTGAAACACCTGTTCACTTGCCGGTAGTTTCAGCAATTGAGCAATTTTGGATGGAGCCTTTATGGCCTTGCACACCAAAAAATAGCTTTTAAGGGGGGCTTTTTTGCCGGAATCCGGCATCAAACTAAAGAAGCGGTATTGCCAAGCCTCGCTGTGGTGGCTGGCAACAAAGGTGCCCTTACCTTGATGGCGGACTAAGAGATTTTCCGTGGCCAGCTCATCCACCGCCTTGCGGACTGTGCCTTGGCTTACCTCGTAACGGGCTGCCAACTCCATCTCGCTGGGAATGGGGGCGCCGGGTCGCCACTCGCCGGACTGAAGGCTGTCCAGCAACAGCGCCTTAATCTGCTGGTACAAGGGGCTAAAGGTAGCCAATGGAGCGGTTGTTTCAGGCAAAGTAGTTCCAAAAAGGGTATTTAGGCTGACTAGTCTGCTGTCTTATAGAAGACATCATTGACAGTGTAAATGTAAACTTCATAAACTTGCAGGGATAATCTGCATCAAAACACTTAAGCAACACTTATCAACCTTCTTTTGGAGTTACTTGTAATGGCAAAAACCCCTATGCGCGTCGCGGTTACTGGCGCAGCCGGTCAAATCGGATATTCCCTCCTGTTTCGGATCGCCAATGGTGATTTACTTGGAAAAGACCAGCCTGTTATTCTGCAACTCCTTGAAATTCCTGATGAAAAAGCGCAAAAAGCATTAAAAGGCGTAATGATGGAGCTCGATGACTGTGCATTCCCACTGTTAGCCGGAATGTCTGCCCACCAAGACCCCATGACCGCATTCAAAGACATTGATATTGCCCTGCTGGTGGGTGCCCGTCCTCGTGGCCCAGGCATGGAGCGAAAAGACTTGCTCTCCGCCAATGCACAAATTTTCACCGCCCAAGGCAAGGCCTTAGACGCGGTTGCAAAACGCACGGTTAAGGTTTTGGTTGTAGGCAATCCTGCCAATACCAATGCCTACATTGCCATGAAATCGGCGCCTAGCTTGCCTGCCAAGAACTTCACAGCAATGCTACGCCTAGATCACAACCGCGCTCTTTCACAAATCGCAGCCAAAGTCAGCAAACCGGTTGCGGATATTGAAAAATTAGTTGTTTGGGGCAACCACAGCCCCACCATGTATCCCGACTACCGCTTTGCCACTATTGGCGGTCAATCCGTTAAGGACATGATTAACGATCCCGCATGGAATAAAGACGTATTCATTCCAACTGTAGGCAAGCGTGGCGCTGCCATTATTGAGGCTCGCGGCCTATCTTCCGCAGCATCGGCTGCCAACGCCGCCATCGATCACATGCGCGACTGGGTGCTTGGCACCAACGGTAAATGGGTCACGATGGGCATTGCTTCCCGCGGCGAATACGAGATTCCGGCAGAAGTCATTTACGGATTCCCCGTTGTCTGTGAGAATGGGGAATACAAAATGATTGAAGGCCTTGAAATTGATGCCTTCTCGCGTGAACGCATGACCCATACCTTGAATGAGCTTCTCGAGGAACAGGCCGGCGTGAAGCACTTACTTTCATAAGGAAACACACATGCACATTCCCTTTAAAGCACTGTTGATTGCTTCTGCCTTAGTGTTGGCACACCCTGCTGTGCACGCCGCAGATCCAAAGGATACACATGCCTGGACCTGCAACAACAACCATCAGTTAAAAACCATTGGGGATGGTGCTGGAAATATTGGCCTGGTTTGGAACTCCAAAACCTACGAAATGAAAAAGGAAATGTCATTGCCAGGTAGCTTGCGTTTTAAAAACCATGACACCGGTTTGGATTTAGTGGTGTTGGGAAACAAGGCAATGCTGTTCAACATTCGCAGCGGTGTTCGCTTGGCTGATTTTTGTCAAACGGCCGACATGAAGACGGGCAAAGAGCCCCATTTGTTTGCTAAAGAGTAATCAAACGAACGACCTGATTAGTTTGGCTGTCATTAAAAAACCGAGGTTCGCCTCGGTTTTTTTATGAGCTCAGTAAAACCAATCAATGAAACAGGGGCTGCTGCGTTGGTGTATCTTCCGGCATCTCCGCGTGTACTACTTCGCCGTGGCGATCCGGAAACAATGGCGCTCCACAATCGTCGCAGAGCTCGGGACTAAATAAAACAGCATGACGAAACACGTCCTCTACTCCGGCCTCTTTAAGGGCGTCACAAATCTTTTTAATGGGGCTCTCATCATCATTAATGTCATTGAGCGCATCGTTTGACACCGTCTCGCGATCGTACATCGGCCAAATAACACCGTACATCACATCAGGCGATCCCTTCAGACTAAATGCAATGCGGTACTCGTCTGCCTGCTCTTCGCCAAAGGCACCCACCACGCAAGACAAGCCATTGGGCTGAGCACCGACCGCAGTTTCCAAAAAATTAACGGCTGCCCGAATGCTTAAGGGGCGCACTTGCTTGTCTGCCAAGCGGCAGTTCGTGAAATAGGCTTCAGGTAGCAGTAGGTCGAATTCACATCCGGGTAATAAACTGGAAATCGGCTCGCGCATGGCCGTTTGCCATTCGATCAAACTAACACCCCGCTCTTGCCTTACCGGTGGTTCAGCCTGCCAACGAAATAGGGGTGAGCCGCTGGGCGCAGCAATGGCCGCAATAATAAAACGGGGGTCCGCTAACACAGCAATGGTTTCCGACATATTACGCAGCTCGAGTTTCATTTCGCTTGCAGTGATTGCAGCGGTACCCAGCGCCTCCGTCAAAATACGGGTTTGGCAATGCGAGTGTGGCATCTGATCAATGCTGTAAAGCCATGGCACGATCGCAAGGCGTGTATCGTTTGCGGCGATTGATGAATGCATTGCCATCGCAACCGACTCAATCACCTTAACCGGCAATGGGCCCGATTGAATTTGATAGCGGGTATGCGCAACAATAGGCAAGGCGAGCAGCAATACATCCCAGCCCTCCTTATCGATCGTCATGGTTTGCGATTCAGCCAGCGTCTCAGCACAGTCAGCCAAGACCTCAAAGGCAACCGTATTAATGCGAAACGTTTGATCAAGCGCAGCATCAATCACGTTTTGATTTTGACTGGTCATCAATTTGAGTAGACGTGCACTCAGACGCCCTTCCCAAAAACGATCTTCAATTTGACTACCTGAAGCAGCCAGTGAAATCGCATCGGCCACCAAGCGCTCAGCCTCGGGTGAGGCACGCTGGGATGATTTGGAACGGTGAACGGTCATATTATTTTTTCTCTGCGCGGCGAAATACAGGTCGATCGGGTTTGGATTCTGCTGCGCTAAAGCGGTAGCCTTCCAAGTTGAAATCACGCAAATCGGCTGGATCACTAATGCGATTTTCAACCGCAAAGCGCGCCATCAAACCCCGCGCACGCTTGGCGTAAAACGAAATAATTTTGTACTTGCCATCTTTAGCGTCCTGAAACACCGGAGCAATCACCGGAAAGCCCAACTCCTTGGGCTGCAGTACTTTGAAATACTCTTCGGATGCTAAGTTTAATAAGAAGGGATTCTTTTTTTGCGAAGCCAATTGCTTTTTAACTGCATCGGTAATTCGATTGCCCCAAAATGCGTATAAATCTTTTCCTCTGGCGTTTTTAAATGCCGTACCCATCTCCAATCGATACGGCTGCATTAAGTCTAGCGGCCTTAGCAAACCGTATAGCCCCGACAGAATCCGCACATGGTCTTGGGCAAAATCAATCGCCTTGCTGTTTAAGCTGGTTGCATCAAATCCCTCATAGACATCGCCATTGAAGGCAAAAATCGCCTGTTTGCTGTTTTTATCTGTAAATTTGGTTGACCAATCCCGAAAACGCCCTGCGTTTAAGGCAGCCAAGGGGTCAGAAAGGCTCATGAGCTTGGCCACCGCCTGAGGCGATAGTGTCTTTAAGTCTGCAATCAGCTTGGCTGAATCTGGGACAAAATCAGGCAAAGTGGATTTTTTAACCCGGACGGGGGTCTCGTAATCCAAGGATTTAGCGGGTGAGAGGACGATCAGCATGGCACAATTTAGAAATGGATTTCCCTTATTCTAGCGACAGAAGCTGCAGCACGAGATAAAGCACCCCAATGACACTGTTGCGCCCTGCTGCGCCCCTCACTCCCCCATTTCCGTCGCGCCTTCCCGCGGTTGGAACAACGATCTTTACCGTGATGTCCGCGTTGGCGGCCGAGCATCAGGCAGTGAATTTAGGACAAGGCTTTCCTGACTTTCAATGTGATCCTGCCTTAATCAATGCCGTTAACCAAGCAATGGTTTCGGGTCATAACCAATACCCTCCCATGCCAGGGGTACTGGAGTTGCGCAAAACCATTGCCGGCAAAATTGAGCAGCTCTATGGCAAGTCCTACGATCCCGCTAGTGAGATCACCATTACCGCTGGGGCAACGCAGGCCATCTTTACGGTCATTTTGTCGTGCGTTAGCCCGGGCGACGAAGTCATCGTGATTGAACCCGCGTTTGATTGCTATTTGCCAGCAATTACCCTGGCCGGTGGCAAGGCCATTAGCGTGAGCCTCGATGTGCAACGCGATTCCCTTGGTATGGTGGAAGGCTATGCCATCCCATGGGCTGCACTAGCAAACGCAATCACCCCGAAAACACGGCTCTTACTAATTAACTCACCCCACAATCCCACCGGCATGGTGTGGCAACGATCTGATCTGGATCGCTTGGCTGGTTTACTGAGCGAGACAAACGTATTAGTGTGCAGTGATGAAGTGTATGAACACATGGTCTTTGATGGACAACAGCACCACAGTGCATCCAGCCACCCCGCCTTAGCGGCGCGTAGCTTTGTGGTGTCTAGCTTTGGGAAAACCTTCCATGTCACGGGCTGGAAAATCGGCTACGTTGCAGCGCCAGCTGCCCTGTCTGCAGAATTTCGGAAGGTACATCAATTCAATGTGTTTTCGGTCAACGCACCCATGCAAGTGGGAATCGCGCATTATTTATCGGATCCAGCGCACTATTTAGGACTATCGGCGTTTTATCAACGCAAACGCGACTTCTTTAGAGAAGGTTTGGCCAGCACCCGCTTTAAATTACTGCCTGCACCGGGAAGTTATTTTCAGTGCGCTGATTATTCCGCACTCGGTATCGCGCAGAGCGCCCTCAGTGAAGCCGAGTTCTGCCGTTGGCTAACCTGTGAAGTTGGGGTCGCAGCGATTCCCGTTTCGGCATTTTATGGCGCAGGAACCGACTCCAAGGTCATTCGGTTTTGCTTTGCCAAAGAAGAAAAAACGTTAGAGGCGGCCCTATCGCGACTGAGCACAGTGTAGTGTTGATGCAAAACGAATGGAATCAAATAAAAAGACGGTGAAGGCAATGAAGAAAAACAGCAATTCAAACCAAGGCATGATCGATGTTTATAGCTGGGCCACTCCCAATGGGCACAAAGTCCATATCATGCTCGAAGAGTGCGGCTATCAGCTTGGCCGGGATTGGCGCGCGATTCCCATTGACATTGGCAAGGGCGACCAATTTACACCGGCTTTTTTAAAGATAAGCCCCAATAATAAAATTCCAGCTATCACCGATCCCAATGGCCCTGACGGTAAGCCCATTCATGTTTTTGAATCGGGCGCCATTCTGCTCTACATTGGAGGAAAGACGGGGCTCTTTTTGCCGAACAGCACGCGGGCAAAATACGAGGTCTTGCAATGGCTCATGTTTCAGATGGGCGGCTTTGGACCCATGCTGGGCCAAAATCACCACTTTCGTTTGTATGCCCCAGAGAAAATTGATTACGCGATTACGCGCTATACCAATGAAGCCAAGCGCTTGTATGGGGTTTTAGATCGGCAATTAGCGAACAATACATATGTGGCAGGAAGCCAGTACACGATTGCGGATATCGCTATTTTTCCGTGGACCAGCCGCTGGGAAAAACAAGGGATCGATCTTGCTGAATTTCCACACTTCAAGCGCTGGTTTGACTTAGTGGGAGAGCGGCCTGCAGTGAAGCGAGGAATGCAGGTTTTGACTGATTTGCGTAAGCCCAGCTTTGATGCAACAGCAAATGAATTGTTGTTTGGCGCTTCGCAGTATAAAAAGCGCTAGGCGATGGGATTAAATTAAAAATGCTTTACACCACGAAGGAAGCAGCATGAAAATTGAATCGGTTGGCATCATTGGTGCCGGAACCATGGGTAATGGCATTGCTCAAGTCTGTGCCGTCGCGGGATTAAACGTGGTCATGATTGATGTAAATGATGCCGCCGTTGAGCGCGGGATTGCAAACATTAAACGCAGTCTCGATCGTCTGATTAAAAAAGAAACGCTAACGGAGGCGCAAAAAGAGCAGGCATTGCAACGCATTAAAGGCAGCACTGCGTATGCTGATTTAAAAGGCTTATCGCTGGTGGTCGAAGCGGCGACTGAAAATCAAGCGATCAAAGAAAAGATTTTGAAGCAGATCGATGAAACGGTCGGCAAAGAAACCATTGTTGCCACCAACACGTCATCGCTATCGATAACCCAATTGGCAGCGCTGAACTCAGCACCAGAGCGCTTTATTGGAATGCACTTTTTTAATCCACCGCCGCTGATGACATTGGTTGAGGTGATACGGGGCTTGCAAACGAGCGATGCCACCCATGCCGCAGTAATTGCGATGGCTAAAGCAATTGGTAAAGAACCCATCACCGTTAAAAATAGTCCTGGTTTTGTGGTGAATCGCATCTTACTGCCGATGATTAACGAAGCGTTTTTTGTTTTAGCCGAGGGACTTGCAAGCGCAGAAGACATCGATGCCGGCATGAAACTGGGCTGCAATCAGCCGATTGGGCCCCTTGCCCTAGCTGACTTGATTGGCCTCGATACTTGCTTGGCGGTAATGGAGGTTTATTTCAGTAATTTCAATGACTCCAAATACCGTGCCTGCCCTTTGCTGCGTG